>PIVZ01001606.1 GCA_003354045.1 bacterium | reverse complement strand
GGTTCCTCTTCCTCTTGCGGCACGCGGGCGGTGATGATGCCCATCTGCAAAAGCTGCGGTTCGATCACGTCCGCCTGGAGCGGGCCGGGGTCGAGCCAGGGCAGGCGCACGCGGTATCCAATCGACGGCGCCACCGGCAGAACCGACTCGATCGCCTGGACCTTCTCCTCGAAACTCCCGCGCGTGAGCTGCTCGGTCAAGAAGACACCGTAGAGCGGATCGACGCTACGAAACGAGGTGAGCCGGTCGATGTTATCGTGGACGGTGATGTGATCGCCGTCCTCGGCCTTGGTCAGATAGCCGAAGGCCGCCAGGTTGTCGATCATGTGGTCGAGCTGATTCTGGAACTTCTCGATCTTGCCCGGCTCGGCGAAGCGCTTTTCCAGAAAGTCGCGGACATCCCGCACGACGCCCGACTTGCGAAGCATGTAGATCAGGAATTGATAGGGGATCATGGACCGGCTAGTGAGCTTGGCGGGACCGGCTGCGATCAGTGTCTTGAGCTGGCCTTCCGCTTGGTTGTCGAAGTCGAAG
>PIVZ01000741.1 GCA_003354045.1 bacterium | reverse complement strand
CCGGCTTGCCCAGGCGCTCCGACCATGGCACTGCCGCGAACCTTTCGAGGATGAAGGGTGAGTTGACCGCGTACACCCGTCCTTCGCTCCCGATCACACGGGCCAGCAGTTCTGCGGTGTAGCCTGCGCCGGCGCCGATCTCGGCGATACGCTGACCCGGCGCGATCCTGAAGAACGCCAAGGTTGCGGCCGGCTTGCGGCCGAGGTCGAGTGCACGATCAGCGTCGCTACGATCCGCTGCCGCGACGGCGTTCATGATCGGCGCGGGTATTACTGCCGTGTCAACCGCGTGACAGAGCGCGGGCATGTAGAAGAACAAGGCGGAGAAAAGGAACGATCTGGTGTGCATGCTCATGTGACGAACAAATCGCAGCCGGAGCACGGTCGCAAGCTTGGCCAAGTCCACCGCAGCTCCAGGCGGCGGTTCTGTCAGCCACCGGCGGGAGCGACCGCCTCGATCCTGGCCGTGAAGCCGTTGGTCCCGGAGTAGTCGAACTGCTTGTCATCGGCCTCGTGCTTCAGGGTAACTGACCGGTACTGTGTGTGATCGAGGAAGGGAGGAGCCGGGAAGTCAGGCGAGGGGAGGTTCTCGATCTTGATGGCCTTGCCGTTCTTGCCCTTCATGATCTCGATTTCGGCCGTGGTGTTTGGAGTGGAAATTGTCATCCTCTCCGCACTCCGTTCAACGGAGATGGGGACATTCTTGACTTCCAGTACGTTCTCGATGGCGAAAAACTCCTCGAACGTCGGAAGCAGCTTCACGGCCGCCTCGGTCTGCGCTTTGTCTGCCTCGTCGGTGACGTAGAACTTGATCCAGTCCCCGCCGCGGTACACGGCAAGTACCTTGACCCCATCGAGCCGAACGTCGCCGTAGTGGCCGCTCTCTATCTCGATGAGGGTGACGCCCTCGCAGTGTCCGAGTGTCGGAGCCGACCCGAAGAGACAGGGGCATGTCGGCTGACAGCTGCAGGTATCGGTGTAGTCGGCCTTGATCGACCACGCCGTGTCCTGGGCAGGCTCCTCCTCTGCACGAGACTGGGTGGCGCAGGCTGCAGTAAGAGCCAGTGACAGAACGGTCGATAGTGCGAACAGCCGATTCATCGTGATTTCCTCCACGTCGTTCCGAATGTGTCTCCCTCGTAGTGTCGCAAAACCCGGCCGACTGAAATATTAGCCATACCAACGCCGCTCGTCCTGCGAATTTGCTGGCCGGCGCACCCGAACTGCTAGGCGGTGGCAGTGTCGGAGGGGGCCTTGGACGCGCCCAGGGTGAAGAAGAAACAGGCGCCGCCAGGCTCGCTTTCTGCCCACACCCGGCCACCGTGCCGGTCGATGATGTTCTTCACGATGGCCAGGCCGACACCCGAGCCTTCGAACTGCTCGTCGGTGCTGAGGCGCTCGAACGGAGTGAACAGCCTGTTGGCCTCCTCGGCAGCGAATCCGATGCCGTTGTCGCGCACAAACCAGACCTGTCGCAGGTCGCTCCAGTCCACGACCACGCAAGGCGTACCATTGGTGGCGGAGTACTTGAGTGCGTTGTCGATCAGGTTGGCAAACACCTGCTGCAGGAGTGTCGGATCCCCGTAGGCGTTCGGTATCGAGCCGATCTCCACCGACGCCTGCGGATATAGCGCTCCCGAATCGGCCAAAGCGTGTTCGGCTAGCGCGCGCATATCGACGTGTTCGCGTACCAGTTCGCGCCGGCTCACGCCGGCAAGGCGCAGCAGCCCGTCGAGCAGCTCGTTCATGCGAACCGCGTTACGCTGGATTGCTGCCAGCGCGGTGCTGGCTTCATCCGACAACTCGCTCGTGGCTTCGGCGAGCACGTCCCCGTATCCGTGAATGGCGCGCAACGGCGCACGCAGATCATGTGAGATCGAGTAAGAGAACGCTTCCAGATCGCGCAGCGATGCATCCAGGTTCGCCGTGCGCTCGCGCACGCGCCGCTCGAGTTCGACGTTGAGCTCGCTCAGCTCGTCGCGGGCGGCGCGGAGGTCAACCTCGCGGGTGGCCAGCTCGGAGAGGTTGTGCTCGAGCTCGTCGCGCGAGGTGCGTAGCGCACCGAGCTGCGAGCCGAGGGTGCGCGCCGCGTAGTAGCCCAACAGGCCGGAGGCGATACAGACGCTTATCTGAATAGTCGCCGCGTACCAAGGCGTCGCCCTTATGATTACGGGAAAGGGCCACCCTTGCGTGGTTGCA
>PIVZ01000740.1 GCA_003354045.1 bacterium | reverse complement strand
CTTGCGCACACCCTGGATACCCTAAAAAAAACACCCGAAATTGAACAAACATTAGTAATAAGCCGCGACCCACAGGCGCTGGCTGAATCTGCTACGGCGTCCCATCGATTCTCCTCACTTGGCCCGGCTCGGGTAGCCTCAGGCCGAGCTCGCGCGCACGGCGCGTGAGCTTGGTAGGGCTGGACTCGCGCGCCACCTCGTCTTCGAGCTCCCGATGTTCCTGGTCCAGCCGGTGAATCAGCCGGGCCAGATACTCTGTCTTGTAGCCGAGGTCCTGGATGCGCAACCTCATCCACACGTGTCCGGCCAGCAGCACGGCCACCAGCGAGAGGACGACAAAGAGCCGGCGGCGGCCTCCCGCCAGCTCGGGGTCGAGAACCGACGGCCAGCGTAGAATCTCTCTGAGGCTAGTCCTGATGCCGGCGGTCTTTTTCCTCTTCGCCGACATGACTAATCCTCCAAGCGCTCCACTACTCTCAAGCCGGCGCTGCGCGCGCGCGGATTGCTGGCGACCTCGTCCGGCGAAGGGCGCTGCTTGCGTCTCGTTACGCGCCGGACCTTCGGCTGCCAGCCGCAGTCGCAAACCGGCTTGACCGGCGGGCAGATGCAATCGGCGGCCCACATCTTGAATGCCTGCTTGACCATGCGGTCTTCAAGCGAGTGATAGCTGAGCACGGCCAGCCGCCCGCCGGGGCGCATCAGCTCCCAGCCGCGGTCGAGTAGCTTCTCTATCTGCTCGAGCTCGCCATTGACGGCGATGCGCAGGGCCTGGAAGGTCTGCGTGGAAGGGTCGCGGCCGCGCCTGCCGCGCACCCCACAGCCTACGATGACCTCGCGTAGCTCGGCGGTGGTGAGTAGCGGCCGCTGTTGGCGAGCGCGAACAACGGCGCGCGCGATGCGGCGCGAAGCACGCTCCTCACCATAGCGGTATATGATGTCGGCGAGTTCCTTCTCGGCAAGGGTTGCCAGCAAGTCGGCCGCCGTCGTTTCCCCCCGCGTGTCCATGCGCATGTCGAGCGGTCCGTCGGCCGTGAAGCTGAAACCACGCTCTGCGCGGCCCAGCTGATAGGTAGAGACCCCGAGGTCGACGATTATCCCGTCGGCCCCCTCGCCCCAGCCGATATCGGCCAAGATGGCGCTCAGGTTCGCAAACGAGTCGCGGACCAGGCGCACGCGATCGCCGAATCGCTCGAGATGGCGAGCAGAGAGAGACAGAGCGTCATCGTCCCAATCCACCCCCAGAAGTCCACCGTCCGGACCCGACGTGGCCAGCAGTCGCTCGGCGAAGCCACCCTCTCCGAGAGTCGCGTCCACGTAGCGCCCGCCTGACCTGACTTCCAGGGCCGACACCACCTCGGCAAGCATAGCCGGCCGATGGCGCCCCGGGCTGTCTCTGTCACTCACGGCTCCCTCGTGGTTGGGGTGATTCACCGTGAGCACCGTTACTTACGGGGCTAGAGCCCCATCCCGTCCAAGAAGCCCGGTTGGGCAACGAGTTCCGCCCCGACGGCCTCGGCTTTCTCCCACTCGGGCTTCGACCACAACAACAACTTGTTCAGGTGTCCGGTAAACACCGTCTCCTTGCCCTTACCCATGTGCTCGCGGAGGTCCTGCGGCAGCAAAACGCGGCCTTGCACGTCGAGCGCCAGGTCTTGGGCGGGGTGTATGTAGGAACCGATGAGGGCGTTCGTCTTGTCACCGAAGAGCGGCATCTCGGCCAGCTTCTCTTCGAGAGCCTGCCACTTGAGCGCGGAATAGATCTCGAGACAGCGCGGCTGCTTTCCCAGGGACTTGGTTACAACGATGCGGCCCTCGCCTTGTTTGTCGAGGAGCAGACTCCTGAACTTGCGGGGTATTGCTATACGACCCTTGTCATCCAGGTTGCGATATTCGGTGCCGCGAAACATCTGACAAAAAACTCGAGATGAGTAGCTCTCGCATCACCGGGGTCCTGCATTCCCCAGCCCCCGACCGATTCGCAAGGTTCTCGAAGAGAGAAAAGACGGGGCCACAATCCACATCCACTTCCGACCACAATCCACATCCACAAAAAGCATCCATCGAGAACTACTCATCTCTCGTGCGCGGGTATACCCAACAATCCCCACTTCCGTCAAGATAATGCCAAGAAAAACTATGCATAAGATCCCGGCTTTCGTCTAACTCCCTATTTTTACAGGATAAAATACTGTGGGAAAAA
>PIVZ01001605.1 GCA_003354045.1 bacterium | reverse complement strand
GGCAATCGAGAGAGGATCCCGATGGAGAGAAGAGAGTTCCTGGCGAAGGCCGGCATGGTATCGGCCTGGGCGATGGTCAGCGTGAGCGTTGCCGGCTGCTACGACGACGATCCAGCGGCTCCAGCGGAAGAGGTAGATGCGGCGGGAGTTGTTACCGGTGGAGGACACGGCCACGGTGGGGCAGTCGTGACAGCCGCCCAACAGCAGGCTGCCGGCGCGGTGAACCTTACGCTGACGGGCGGCCACACGCATACCGTGGAGCTGAGCGCTCAGCAGGTCGGCGCGATCGCCGACGGAGACCAGGTCGTCGTCCAGAGCAGCAGCGACGGTGGTCACACCCACACCGTCACATTCAACTGAGGGCTCACGGGCCTACGCAGCCGAGTCCTGAAACGTCGATGAGCGACGCCTCGAGGTAGGGTCCCTCCGGCAGGGGCCGCCGCTCGGGGTGGAGCTGCTCCATGGACATCGCGTCGTAGAGACGCCCGCCGATCATTACAAAGGCCACGTTCTCGATCAGCCGGATGTCCTCGA
>PIVZ01001604.1 GCA_003354045.1 bacterium | reverse complement strand
GCCTGTCTTCCATCGCCCCCCTTCCTGCTTCAGGAGCCGGTTGCCGGTCTAGAAGATTGCGCCCTTTACGCGCGGCGCGCCGATGGTGTCGCGGATGTCGTCGACGATCCCCTTCGCCTCTTTCTCCAGCTTCAGCCGGAGATCCCAGGCAGCGTCCTGCTCCGTCACGGTTCCGCCGTGCAGCTGCACGTGGAAGCGGAGAGAGTTGGTCGTGCCCGATGGGCGTATCGTGAGATGGTCCCGCTCACTGCCGAGGAAGAAGCGGTAGCCCTCGTCGACGAAGTGCTTTCCGTTCACGTCGTTGTCGTACTTGCCCGTCCAGTACTCGGCCGTCCCGCTCACCTTGCGGCCGCCGATCACCAGCTCTCCGGCGTCCGCCTTCGCGAATAGCTCGGAGGTGTGACCCAGGATGGACTTCTTCTTCGTGTCCCCCTCGACACCGGGATACTCGCCGTCGAGCGGATCCGGCTCGTAGTAGTTCACGTAGAGGCCGACGTCGGGATCGCTGTAGATGTATTTCACGAGCAGCGAGAG
>PIVZ01001603.1 GCA_003354045.1 bacterium | reverse complement strand
GAAGGCCTTGCCCGTGTCTCGATCCGAGGGAACCGGAAGCTCCGTGCTGTCGCTCGTGGCGGCATGAAGCAGGCCTTCGATCTGTTGAGGGGCCAGGCCGCGCTTCTCAGCAAGCGCCTCGAGGACCTTGCGCTCCTTGTCATCGAAGTGACCGTCCAGGTGCATGACGCGAGCCAGGATGCCGAGATCGAGCAGGTGGTCTTGACGGACGGCGAGGCCGTCGCCGGTGTCTCGTTGACGCGCGGCGGAACGCCGGGAAATCGAGTAGGGCTCGATGGATTGAAGAACCCAATCTCGGGTGCCATCGGCCAAGGGCGTGTCGCAATAGGGGCAGTTGGCTTGTGTGCCGATCGCGATGGGACCGCCGCAGCTCTGACAGGACGCGGAGGTGAAGGCTCGTTCTTGTTGGCTGGTGGCGCCCTTCTGGCGCGAGAGAACGTAGCGATGGGTGTGGATGCTCTGGCGGCGGACCTCTTCGCTCTTGCCTTGGCCGATCCGTCGACGACGGCTGCCGGACAAACGAACCATGATGTGA
>PIVZ01001602.1 GCA_003354045.1 bacterium | reverse complement strand
CCCTACAGGCGCTACGTCTCCTCGATCAACTCCACCCCGGCCTGGGCGGGGAGCTACGTCTACTACGGTGCCGATGACGGCATCCTCTACTGCACCGACGTCGAGGGACAGGTACGGTGGAGTTTTGATCTGGGAGTCCCGATCCGCTCCTCACCCGCCGTGGCCGGCAACATGCTCTTCGTCAACGCGGCCGACGGTACGCTGTACGCCTTTCTCTCCACCTACCTGGAGACCGCGGCGAGTGGCGCGTGGCCTCTGCGCCTCGAACCGACCAGGCTCGACGGCAACTGGCCGAATCCGTTCAACCCCGACACCTGGATCGGCTTCCACCTGGCGGAAACGAGCTCGGCGCTCCAGCCCGTCACGCTGAAGATCTATGATCCCTCGGGACGGCTGGTGCGCACGCTTTTGGAGGGAGAAATGCCCGGCGGAGCACACCGGATCCGGTGGGATGGGCGCGACGACCGGCATCGCCAGCTCGCTTCGAAGGTCTATTTCTCCGAGCTCCGGGCGGGGCGGACAGCGCTACGTGGCA
>PIVZ01001601.1 GCA_003354045.1 bacterium | reverse complement strand
TGCTTCTCGGGTCTCGAGTAGCGGCAGTTGAGGGGGGTAGTTGTCCCGGTGAGATACACGATGCCGAATCCCGTCTCGGTCGGATCGAGCACCTTTGCGATGGCGAAGTCGAGCAGCTTCACCCGGCCGCCGCGGTCAACGAGGATGTTGCTCGGCTTCAGGTCCCTGTGGACGATCAGGTTCTGGTGGGCGAAGTGGACGGCCTCGCAGACGTCGATGAACAGCCGCAGGCGCTGCTCGAGGTCGAGCTCGTTTTCTCTGCAGTGGCGGTCGATTGGCAGTCCGTCGACGTACTCCATGACGATGAAAGGGGCGCCCTCTGGCGTTGCGCCTCCGTCGATAAGCCGGGCGATGCGCGGGTGTTCGAGTCGCGCGAGCACGCGGCGTTCCTGCTGGAAGCGGAGGAGGATCTGCTCCATGCCCAAACCGCGGTGAATGAGCTTGACCGCAACGCGCTGGCTGAACGATGCGTCTTCGCGCTCACCGAGGTAGACGGCGCCCATGCCGCCCTTGCCGATCAGCTCGGTCAGCCGGT
>PIVZ01001600.1 GCA_003354045.1 bacterium | reverse complement strand
GGTCGAACTACCACGACATTTCTGTTCGCCCCCTACGGGGTCGTGATTTGTGTTATCGACGTGGCCCGGTGGCGGCGTCCCGGCGCGCCGGGACTTGCCACCGGCTACTATCGAGCAGGCCTTCAGCCTGCCAGGCAGCCCGTAGGGTGCGTCCCTGACGCACCGATCCGGGTCCGTCATGCTCTGGTGCGGCGAGGACCGCACCCTACTCTCTGGCCCAACATGATGACGGTTCATGCAATTCGTTGGTGAGGGAGCGGCTTCCCGCACCGCGTCAAAGTCCGCTCCCTGACGGTCGCGGCTCGGATGCGCGGCACGTCTCGTCCCTCGACGCGCCCTACAATGGTGCCAGGCGAATGCTCGGCCCCAAACTCAACCAGCGGGGTCAGCCGGCACCGTGAGCGAGGCCAAGCGCGGGATCGCCTCGGTCGCGAGGTCGTAGTACCCCTTGTCGAGCTCCAGCCCGATGCTCGACAGACCCAGCGCGCTGGCGGCTGCGATGGGAGCGCCGGAACCCATAAACGGGTCCAGCACGG
>PIVZ01001599.1 GCA_003354045.1 bacterium | reverse complement strand
CATCCATACACCCGGCATCCTCTTGACTTGGTCAGGGGATAGGTTGGAGGCCCACCCCGTCAATGCCGACAGTACGTCGGCCTCAAACTGAGGCGTGATGGTCTCCAGTTCGCGATCTAACTCGTCGTCAGCAGGTAGCCCCATTTGCTCCCTCACCTTTGCGTTAGTCTCCGCGCTCGTGCCCCAGACGCCGAGCGAGTGCTCGGCAGGCCTGGATCCGAGGGTAGTCGCGGCGATGCCAACTCGGGCAGCTGGCTCAGCAGTCGGCCTCTGAGGCGACTGGGCTTTGCTCGCTGTAGCTTTTGCCTGGATAGGCTCGGCGACCGGGCGCGCAGTCCCTTGCCACGGCGCTCTTATCGCCGGCGTGGCGTGACCCTGCTTAGCTCCAAACGCTTCGAAGGGCCTAGCCCTTCCAGCGCCCGCGGCCGGGACAGTCGTCCCAGCCGCTGCCGGCGTTACCCGTTGTGTAGGTGCACCGGGGGCATCCTCGTTTCTAGCGCGAGCAGCAGGTGGTCCTGCGGGGATTGCGGCCGGGA
>PIVZ01001598.1 GCA_003354045.1 bacterium | reverse complement strand
ATGTCGGCAGCGACGACGGCGTTGGGGATGATCCCGCTTCTGGTCGACGCCTTCTTCGTCGCCATGGCGGTGACCATCATCGGTGGCCTGATGTTCGCCACGGTCCTCACCATGGTGGTGGTGCCGGTGCTCTACGCCATCTTCTACCGGGCGAAGCCGGAAGGGGAGGCAGGATAGGGAGCAGGGTGAGCCGTGCGAGCGTGATGGCCGCGGCAAGCTCGCGCCCGGCTGCGCTCGGCAATGGGGAGAGGTGCTGCACCGGTTCGGGGTGGTCCGTGGATGCAGCTACTGATCCGCTGATGCCGCCGGGTCTTCCTCTACGTCGCGATGATACGCGCTGACGAGTCGTGCGACAAGTATCGCCAAGTACATTACGCCGGTCATCGCTTCGAGCATGACGAGCGAGAGTGAGTAGGAGGTCGCCGGAGTGATGTCTCCGTACCCGAGGGTCGTGAGCGTCACGAAGCTGAAGTATATCAGGTCGGACCAGCGTGGCACCTGACCCGGAGCCGCGGCCGCCAGGTTGAACGAGCCCT
>PIVZ01000161.1 GCA_003354045.1 bacterium | reverse complement strand
TCGAGCGCGACGGCATGCGCCCCATGTACCACTGCGCGCCGCTGCAATCGCCGCCGAGCTCGTGACCGTAGACGGCCGACGGGTTCCTGCGCCAGTTGTCCATCGGAGTGGCGTACATGGAGGCCAGACAGTGCGAGTCGAAGTCGTCGATCAGGGCGCGCAGGTCGGAAGTGTGAGCCTCGTGCAGGCGGTCGGTCAGTTCGCGATCATCCCATGCTTTGAGCCCGCCGTAGCGGCGCAGGTTCACCGGATACTCGACCTCGAAAACCAGGACGCTCTCGCCGTTGGGGCCGAGCCGGGAAGGATCGATGGTCCCGAGGTTGTACATCTCGCCCACATCGGCGGCCATGCCGAAAAGCTCCTCGTTCTTGGCGATCTGGAAGCTAATCTTCGCGTGATCCCAGGAATCCCACGCGCGCAGCGGGAAAGCGCAGCGCGCGACATCCGGATTCCAGGCCGCCGAGCTCCACGGCGGCACACCGTCGAACAAGAAATAGCTCGTGAAAGCGCAGTGGCCGGTCATGTCCCATTCATCCATCTTGCGCCACAGTGAACGATCGAGGCCAGCCAACCTGTCGGATCCCAGCATCTCGAGCGCCAGCGGCGGGCTCACGTGCATGTCGATGGCGTGGCGTGCGCGAATCTCGAGCTCCGGATAAGGCGCGTCCTTGGAGAGCACCACGCCCGAGGGTCGCCCGCCGGAGAAGACGACCTCTTCCACCGGCGCGTTGAACAACAAGGTGCCGCCATAGTGGCGAAAGCAGCGCACCAGAGAATGAACCAATCCGTGCATCCCACCGCGCGGTACACCCAGGGTGACCGTCATCGCCAGGAGCTGCATGAGTGCGCCCTCGCCTTTCTCGCTCACGTCGCCGAAGACGTTGATGGCCGCTCCACCGAGCAGGCTCATCTTGACGTTGTCGTTCTCGTAGAGGAGATCGATCATCTCGAAGGCGTTCATGTTGCGGAAATCGCGCACGGAGAAACCGACCAGTTCGCCGAGGCTCCACATGTAGTCGAGGTTCTCCTCCGAGGGTGCGGAGAAGACCGCGCGCTCGAGAATCTCGATGACGTTGCCCTGCACCCCGGTGATCAAGCGGGTGAAGGTGTCGGCGTCGCGCTCGGAGTGTTTGGCAAACGATGCGTGGGTCTTCACTGGATCGTAGTAATAGAGGAGATTGCGGCCGTCCTTCCAGATCGTCCCCGCGGGGATCTCGGGGAGGATCAGGTCGAGACCGAAGTCGTCGAGGTCGAGATCGGCCCAGACCGGACTCATCGTCAGGAAGCAGACGCCGGCATGGGTGTCCACCGGTACCCCGGCGCGGAAGATGTCCTCGGTAAGCGCGAACGGCCCGCACTCGTTGCGCTTCTCGACGACGACCACGTCGAGGCCGGCCCGCTGCAGGTAGCAGCCGGCGGCAAGGCCGTTGATGCCGGCGCCAACGACAACGACATCGAATTCGGTCTTCATGGGGACCCTCCTTTCGTGTAAGATACTAAAAGATAAGTATCAGGTAGCACCTTGCACTTTCTCTTATTAACCTGCCGCTCACCCATGTGTCAAGCGCGTTCTTTTGTGCGATAACCGCCCGGTAATGAAGAAGTCCTCCGACTCACCCACGACCAATGCACCACCCGATTGGGTGGCAATGCGCGCCTTGACCAGTGAGACGGGAGCCACACGGGCGACGGTGGCCCATTACCTCGCCCTCGGCATCCTGCCCGAGCCCGTCCGTACGGGCCGCAACATGGCCTACTACGACCCGGAGTGCATCAATATCATCGAGCTGGTCCGCGAGCTGCAGACCAGGAGGCATCTGCCACTCGGTGTCATCGCCGACATGATCCAGCAACAGGGGTACGTCAAGCTGCGTGCGCTGCTCGATGCAACGCGGGCAGGGCAGCATGACATCGTAGGCCTGCTGCGCGGGTCCGAGCCGGTGGCGCGCGACGAGCTGCTCGGCGTGGAGGGAATCTCCGAGCTCGTGCTCGAAGATCTCGAGGCGATCGGGTTGGTGGTCCGCCTCGAAGAGGAGCTCTACGATCCGCTGAGCAGACAGATCGTCGAGGCGGTCGGCATCATGCGGCGTGCCGGTCTCGACGAGCGTAGTGGCTTTCGTGTCGTCGATCTTCAATCTTACCGGGACGCTCTCTCGAAGCTCGTCGAGCAGGAGATGGCTCTGTTCAACAACCACGTACTCGGACGCGTCCCTGCCGAAGAAGCCGAGCGCATCGTGCGCGACTCGCTGAGCGCCGCCGAGGCCCTGATCCTCGGCATCCGCAAACGGCTACTGGTCAAATTGGTCGAGTCCGAGCTGGTTTAGCGGCCCGTTGAAAACCCGCGTGTGCCTCTCCCGCGGTCAGCTTCCAGGCTAGCTTCCGATCGTTATGCGAAAGGTGCAGTTCCTGCTGCCCTTGGCCACGGAATCGAGCATCTCCACGTGGACCGGTTCGTCAACGTGGCGCTCCACCAGCATACGCAACCAGTGTATGGCACAGACGCAGAGCGAGGCGTCGAGCGGTATGACCTCGCGCTTGACGAGCGGACACATACACTCGCCCTCGTGCTGCTCGTCCCAGAGAATCTTGTTGCCGTCGCGCTCGATGATGACCTTGCTCGAGCCGCCGAACTGCATTTTCTCGAGAAAGGCTTCGAGATCGAGGTCCGCAGAGATGCCGAAGGTTTCCACGTAAGCGTGAACGCAGGAGCGCGCCTGCGCCTCCATCACCCGATCGACACCTTTCTCATCTAGTGAGCGAATCCCCTCGTAGGCACCGCGTGTTATCGCGTCCTGAAAATCGCGTAACGCTTCCTGGATCCAATCGTCGCTCACCTGGGTTACCTCCGCAGCCGGACGATAGGCAAGCGACACACCCGACACAACGAGACAGCTCGAGCTATAGCCGAAAAGTCAGGTCTCGCGTTTACCGGCCAGTACTTCGGCAGATGCCTCGACCGCCTCGGAAGTCACCCACGACTCCAGCAAAGGATCGCTGCGGTTGGCCACGGCCTCTTCTATTCGTGCGATCGTCGCCCCTCTGACCTGACGCTTGATCCTGGCGTAAGCCGAGCGAGGGATGCTCGCCAAGTCTCGGGCAACTTCGAGTGCCCGCTCCAGAACCCGATCGGCAGGCTGCAACTCATCGAGTATGCCCTTCTCGAGGGCCGCCTGAGGACCGAAGTTGCGAGCCATCAACACCACACTGCGCACGGCCGAGGGCGCCAGCTCGCCTTGCACCACGGCCATCGGACCCATCGGGTAGGGAATACCGACGCGCGCCTCGGTAAGACCGAGCTTGCAGTCGGCCTCGGTTCCGACCCGGTAGTCGCAGGCAAGCGTCAATACCAAACCACCGGCGATCGAGTGGCCGTTTACCGCAGCAACCGTCGGTATCGCGCACCCATACAGCCGACCGACCAGCTCATTGAGAGACATGATCATCTCGGCCTGTTGCTCCTGGCTGTAGGTGGGCACGACCTTGAGATCCAGCCCTGCCGAGAAGAAAGAACCTGTGCCCGTGATGACGATGGCCCCGGTGGCCTCGTCACCCTCCAGTTCGTCGAGATAGTCGCTGAACTCGGTGGCCGTCGATATATCGATCGCGTTGGCCGGGGGGCGGTCGAAGCGGACTATCGCCACTTCCCCTTCACGGTCTACGTGGAAGCTCTTGGTACTCATCCGCGCCTGCCTACCAGCATTCGCGGGCTAGGACCATCGGCGGCGCGCCGGCATTGTCGCGCGACCGGCGCCGGCTATCGAGAAGGACGCTCGTAGAAGCCCGCGTAGCGAGCGATGATCAAGTACTTCTTGAAGAGGCGGTTGGTCTCTTCTTCATACTCACTCACGGTCGTCTCGTCTACGGGCTCGAAGAAGCAGGTCGGATCCTCTTCCAGGTAGTCGCCTGTGTGGTAGAAGGCCATCGCCCTGCAGCCGCCGCAGGTGTACTGATACCTGCAACGACCGCAACGTCCCTTGAGGCGGCTGCGATCGGTTAGGTCGGCGAAGATCTTACTGCCGTTCACCAGCTCGTCGAGAGGTTTGTCGCGCACGTTTCCGGCATCGATCTCGTCGAGCAGAACAGGACACACCGAAACGTCGCCCTCGGCGTTGAGCGTGAGCCAGTTGCCCACCCAGCACCCGATCGGCGGGTTCTGCGGCACGGTGCCGTTACTGATGCCCCCGGAGACTTCCTTGTGCAGCTCGGGGGAGAGGAAGAAAGGGGTGTAGCTGACGTATCCGTTGAGGTTGCGGCGCAGGACCGGGTGGAATTTTTCCTCCAGGTCTTGCCTGTCGAAAGCGAACTCCGCGAAGTGCTCACCTCCCGAGCCGCGGGCCGACAGCGGCGCGCGGTTGTACGAGATGCGGTGCTTGACGAGGAAGTCCACCGTGCGCTCGAAGGAGTCCGCGTTGTACTTGCCCATCGTGATTATCACGTGGCGATCGATGCGCAGCTCGCGGCAGATCTCGAGAACCTCGAGAGTGCGCTCGGCCTCGGCATTGCGGCTCCAATCGTTGTCCTCGCCGATGGAGTTCAGCCCGACGGCAATCGTCACGTTGCCACCGGTCGCTTCCTTGATCTCTTCGAGACGCTCGCGCGTGAGAAGCTCGCAGTTACTACAGATGTTGCATTTGAAGCCGAGTTCGGCGGTGAGGCGGAACAAGTCGAACGAGTCCTTGCGCAACAGGAACTCGCCACCGCTCCACGCGATGGCCTTTACACCGAGCGACTGCGCGGGCACCAGCACACGATCGCGGATTTCGTCGTAGCTCAGCTCCTGGCGCCGGCTCTCACGTACGAGAGGCGCATTGTTGCTGCTCGACATACACACCGGGCACTGCAAATTACAGAGCCTGGTGGCTTCGAAGTATACGACTGAAAAGCGATAAGCCATTGAGCACCCATTCCTGCGGCCGAAGCGCACCCCCGTACCCTTCGGCTGATTCCACACCCGCCTTTAGTTGTAGTTACATGTGCCTGACGAGGAATTCAACGTTCCCCGCGTGTGTGCGTGCGCGGTCCTCACGGGCGGTCATGTCTGCCCGCATCACATGGCCGGCCAACTCCACGACAGCCGTCTCCAACACACCCGGCGCCGCCCGCGCAACAGCGATGCCAGTCATTGATCGAGCTGCGAGCGTGCCAGGACGTTGCAGCAGATAGTGCGGTGATTTATGCGAAGAGGAACGCCCCGGGCACCGTGCACCGGCTTCGGTGAGACAGCCGAGGCCGGTGGCCTGTGAGAAACCACCGACGCCACGCGCCTGCCCGCTGCCTACAAGGAGAAAAGCAATGACAGCAAATTCGAGCGAACGTGAGTACTGGGGAATGATCACTGCGATGCCAGCGGCCTTTGTCGGCGAGCTCGCGTCGCAGGCGGAGGCGCGAGGCATGCACGGCCTGTTCACGCCGCAGGTCCACGGCTCGCCGTTCACGACGCTGGCCGCGGCGTCAGTGAAGACCGAGCGCGTGAAGCTCGCGACCGGAGTGGTGATCGCCGCCACACGCAGTCCTTTCGACCTGGCCATGACGGCCATGGACATGGACCGGCTCAGCAGCGGCCGCTTCGTGCTCGGGCTCGGTGCGAGCGTACACTCGTTCACCAGCGGCCTTTACGGCGTTCCAAAGCGCAAGCCGCTCACCAACCTGCGCGAGACGGTCAAAGCGTTTCGCTACATCGTGGCCAACGCTCACAAGGGACTCGAGCCCTACGAGAGCGAGTACTACACGGCCGACTTCGCCGAGTTTCAGCCCACCGACCCACCGGTGCGCGAGGAGATCCCGGTGTGGACGGCGGCCATCCGCGAGAAGGCAGTGAAGGTGGCGGGTGAGATCGCCGACGGTCTGCTCGGGCATCCCATATGGTCAACCGAGTGGGCGGAGCGTTTGGTCGCGAACGAGCTTGCCGAGGGTCTTGCGAAGGCCGGCCGCAAGCGCAGCGACATTCACGTGAGCCTGTGGCCCTGGCTCGCCCCCAACGAGGACGCCAAGCAGGCGGTCGAGGATTCGCGGGGGACGGTAGCGTTCTACTCGGGCATAAAGCAGTACGAGTCGTACTTCGAGGCACACGGCTTCGGCGACGAGGCACGCCGTATTCAGGAGCCGATCGCCCAGGGCGACCTGGCGGCGGCCGCCAAGCTGGTGCCCGATGAGATGGTGCACACCTTCGTCACGGCCGGCTCACCGGAAGAGGTGAGCGAGCGCATAGAAAGGGTGTGGGGCGTGGCCGACTCGTTGTGTCCGGTGCCGCCGACCTGGGGGCTCGACCCGGCCGAGATTTTCGCCTATGGGGAACGCATCGCCGGTATCATCGCGGGCTAGCGGACGCGGACCGGCGATCCTGGTAGGAGGTTCACTTGCTTACTTACACTTACGACTGCGGCGACTGTGGCGAATTCGAAGTCCGCCAGTACATCAGCGAGTCCCGACTCACGGAATGCCCCGACTGCGGCGGCGGCGTGGAGCGGCTCATCTCCGGCGGCTCGGGCTTCGTGGTGAGCGGCTCCGAGGGCGGTGGCAGCTTCGGCGGCAAGAGCTGCGATGGCTGTAACTGCTCGCCCGGGTCGTGTAGCTCGTGTGGGTGCGGTAACGGAGGCGGCTGCGGTAACGGCGGCGGCTGTCACTGACGGTCGCAGAGACAACTGAGAGGAGATGCCATGAACTTGATGAGCGATTCTTTCAACCCGTGGGAGGTAATGGACGGGCGGCTAGCCTTCGGCGAGCACGACCCGAAGACGCACATGCGTCTCGCGGGAAACCGCAACCCCCACCTGAAGTGGGACAACGTGCCCGAGGGCACCAAGTCGTTCGCGCTCTTCTGCTACGACGACGACGTTCCCACCGACGGAACCAACGTCAATCAGGAAGGACGCAAAGTTCCCCTCTACCTCGAGAGAACGCGATTCTTTCATTGGGTGGTGGTGGATCTGCCGGCATCTTTGAGAGAGGTTGCCGAAGGCGCACATTCCGACGGCATCACTCCCAAGGGCAAAGACGGCGGAGCGAGTGCCGACGGCGGCGTGCAGGGTGTAAACGACTACACGGCCTGGTTCGCCAGCGACGAGGCGATGGCGGGCGAGTACTTCGGCTACGACGGGCCCTGCCCGCCGTGGAACGACGAGCGCACCCATGCCTACGTGTTCCAGGTGATGGCTCTCGACGTCGAAGGATTGGGACTCAGCGGAGCCTTTACCGGTGCGGACGCCGTCGCCAAGGCAGCCGGTCACGTGCTGGCAGAGGCCGAACTGAGCGGCCTGTATCGCGTGAACCCGAAGTAGGGAGCGTGGGCGCCGCGACGGCAACTACGGACACCTCTGCTACAGCACCGTCGAATGGCAGCCGATCCCCTCGACCGCTGCATAGACGTGAACTGCCAAACCTACGGAGACAGCGACTGATGACAGCCACTTGCCGGCAACGCGCGAGGAACGACTCGTGAGCGGTCGCACGATGAAAGCGGCGCGCTTCTATGGCGCCGGGCAGCCTATCCGTATCGATGAGGTTCCATATCCCGAGGCGGGTCCGGGCGAGGTGGTCGTGCGCATCGCTGCTTGCGGTATATGTGGCTCGGACGTCCACTTCCTGGAAGGCCTCGAGCCGCCGGCGCCGCTGCCTCTTACCCTCGGTCACGAACCGGCCGGCATCGTCGAGTCGGTCGGCGAGGACGTTCACACCTGCATGCCAGGCGACCGTGTGGCTCTGCATGTCGGCAACGGCTGTGGAACGTGCCGCATCTGCATGGCCGGCCACCCGACGAGCTGCCCGAGCATCAAGTGCCCGGGCCTGCACATCGACGGTGCCTTTGCAGAGGCGGTGCTCATTGCACAGAACTGCATCGTGCCGGTCCCCGATGGCGTCTCGCTGGCCGCGGCCGCCGTCGCGACCGATTGCGTGGCCACGCCCTACCATGCACTGAAGTGCAGAGCGCAGATCGAGGATCGCGCCCGTGTGGCCGTGATTGGAGCGGGAGGTCTCGGCCTGCAAGGAGTGGCATTGGCCCGCGTGCTCGGCGCCGATCAGGTAGTGGCCGTTGATGTATCCGAGCTGGCGCTCGACCGCGCCCGGCGCGCCGGCGCCAACGCCACCATACTGTCAAAGCCGGGCGAGGACGTGGGCGCGCGCATCCAGCAGCTGACCGACGGTGGCGCCGACGTGGTGCTGGAGTGCGTGGGGCTGCCCGATACCGTCGCCATCGGAGCGGCAGCGCTGCGCCCCGGAGGCCGGCTAGTAGTGGTCGGTGTCGGCATGGAGCCCCCGCGCGTGGACATCCCGATGGCCTTCTTCGCGGTCTTCGAGCTCACCATACTCGGCAGCTTCGGCTCCCACGTGCGTGACTTGAAGGAGGTGCTGCGGCTCGCGGCCGACGGCCGCATCGACATCGAGCATACGATCTCGCACCGCCTCTCCCTCGACGAGGTGCCCGAGGGCCTCGAGATGCTGCGCACCAAGAAGGGCGACCCCCAGCGCATCGTCGTCGAGCCCGAGAGTTGACTCTCGGGCCTCAGGCGCCGGCGCTCGGCCGCGCCGAGACCGCCTCGTGCCACCGCTTGAGGTTGGTCTGATCGTCGCCGATCTCGAAGCCGGCAAGCTTGAAGAAATCGATTCCGCTCAGCGCCGTGATATCCGCGATCGTATAACGCTCGCCGGCAACGAACTCGCGGTCGGCCAGATCTTTGTCCATGACCGCCAAACGCCTGTCGGCAAGAGCGCGCTGCTTCTCGCCGAACTCGATCACCTGATCCTCTAGCTTGGCCATTCCCGGATGCGTGTGACGGAAGGTCATCGCCATGGGCAGGAACAGTTCGAGCTCCATGCGCCGCTGCCACATCTCGACGATTGCCGCATCTAACGCATCGACACCCATCAGCGCGGGCTCGGGCTGGAGCCCCTCGAAGTAGCGACAGATCGCCACTGTTTCGAGGATAACCGTGCCGTCGTCCAGCTCGAGCGCAGGCACGCGGCTGTTCGGAGCGACCTTTCGGTACTCGGGCTGCTTGTGCTCACCGGCCATGATGTCGATTGGCATGAGCGGAACCTCGATGCATTTCTCGGCCAGAAAGA
>PIVZ01001597.1 GCA_003354045.1 bacterium | reverse complement strand
GACAAGAGCGGCGGTCGCATCACGGTGATCTCCTACGGCAGCGAAGATGCCGAGGACACCCTGAGAAAGGCCTTGGCCATGAAGGTCGACGAGGCCGTCTTGGTGGCTGACGAGGGCGTCGCCCATCCCGATCCGTTGAGCGTCGCCCAGGTGCTTGGGGCGGCGGTGAAGAAGCTCGGTGGCTTTGATCTCGTCCTCGTGGGACGGGAATCCGGAGACTGGGGCGTCGGGCAGACGGGAGGGCTCCTGGCCGAGGAGCTCGGCCTTCCCTTCGTCGCCCTCGTCGACCAGGCTGCGGTCCAGGACGGCGGTGGGGTTCGCCTGCGCCGTCAGACCGATGTCGGCTTCGAAGTGATTGAGGTCACCGGCGCTGTCGTCGCTTCGATTACCAACAGCGACGGCAACCTGCCACGGATCCCCAAGACTCGCGACATCATGAAATCAGGCCGCAAGCCGATGACTCGCCTGGGGCTCGACGAGCTCGAAGTTGACGCGGAGGCCGTCCGTGCCGCGACGGGTTACTACGAGGTAACGGAGC
>PIVZ01001596.1 GCA_003354045.1 bacterium | reverse complement strand
CCTGATCGGCGTGCTCGGCGGTTTCACGACCTTCTCGACCTTCGCCTACGAGACCTTTGCGCTGGCCCAGGACTCCGAGACCGCAAAGGCGGCTGCCAACACCATCGTTCAGGTAGTGCTCGGGCTTGCGGCCGCATGGTTCGGCTATTCGAGCATACGATACTTGTGAGGTCGCACATGGTTCTACCCAAGCAAGGCCATCTCCTGCGAATCTTCATCGGTGAGGACGACCGCCATGAAGGCATGCCGCTTTACGAGTGGATCGTCCGCGAGGCCCGTCACCAAGGGCTGGCCGGCGCGACGGTGCTGAGGGGCCTCGAAGGCTTCGGCGCACACAGCCGTCTTCACACGGCGAAGATCTTGCGCCTGTCCACGGACCTGCCCATCGTGGTGGAAATCGTCGATACAAAAGAGAAGATCGAGGGCTTCTTGCCGGCGATCGACGAGGCCATCGCCGAGGGTCTGGCGACCCTGGAGAAGGTCGAGATCCGTTTCTACAGAAGCGGTAAGACCGACGGTGATTTGCCGGGCTAGGGAG
>PIVZ01000160.1 GCA_003354045.1 bacterium | reverse complement strand
CGGTGGCGGCCAGTGCATTGGTTGCGAACAGCACCGTCTCGACGAAGCGGCCGAGCTGGTCGGGGTGGGCCTGCATGCGTGCGAAGGCGGGAAGATAGAGCCGCTGCAGCATGAACAGCACGATCAACGGAGCGGTGGCCAACATCCCGGCCCAGTGCACCTGGCCCACCGCGGCTTGACCGAGCACGATGCCGACGAAGACCGGCGTGAGGCTGTCCTTCACCAGCGATACGATGGTCACGCCCTGATAGGGAAGACCGAAGGCCATGTGCTCACCGACGAGGCTCGGGGCCCACGCCCAGCCAAGACGCCAGGGGGCGACAATGTTGATGAGCACCGCCCCCGTTACAGCGCGCGCGAGCACCGCATAGCCGAAGCTCGACGCTCCCCAGCCCGCCCAGGCGAGGTAGACCGCTATCGCGTTGAAGACCAAGGCCTGCGCAACCTCGACCAAGGCCAGGCGCTCGAAGGCCAGACGGCGCTCGAGACGGATGGAGGGGATTACCTGGAAAGACGTGACCATCATCGAGACGGCGACCAGGCGCACGATGGTGACGAACTCGCCTCCTCCGCCGTAGACCTCGGCGATTCGCGGGGCGAACGCGAAGCCTACTGCGACGAGCGTGAAAACGAGGGCCTGCTGCGCAGTGAAGACGGTGCGGTAGTCACGTTCGTCGGGCTCCTCGGGTTGGCGCACCAGGCTTGCCCCCAGCCCGACGTCGCCGAAGACCACCATGAAGCTCAGCACGAAGATGACGATGGCGTACATGCCGAACTCGGTCTGCGAGAGCAGGTTGGCCAGTACGATCGCACCCAGCACGTTGAGGCCTTGGGCCAAGACCTGTCTCGTACCCAGGGCGACCGCGCCGAGAAAAGTTCGACGGAAGAGCGCGTCGGCCGACGGCACTTCGCTCGTTGTAGGGTCAGGCGGGAGAGAGGGTTCCATTCCAGGGCTCGTGAGGCTGAGCCGACAGCCTATCTCAACCCGCGCGTTTCCTCATCAACCCCGGACGAGAATGCACACGTGTCGTCGCGGTCGGCCAGGCTGGCTGCTGATAGCTACTCCAAGTAGCCCAGGGCGCGGAGCTGCTCCAACTTGTCAGGTGGAAGCACGACCGGGGTCACGGGCTTGCCTCCCTCCTCGAACCGGCGCTTGAGTTCGAGGTCGGCACGGAGGCCGGACTCGTACTCGGCGTCGAGGCGGTCGGCCAGCTTGGCGTGCTCGGCATGCTCAGCGTGTTCAGCGTGTTCGGCTTGCTCAGCTTGCTCGGCTTGTTCGGCTTGTTCGGCTTGCTCGGCTTGCTCGGCGAGTAAGTTGTTTCTCTCCCCCGGGTCCTCAGAAAGACGATACAGACCACGCGGGCGCCGATAGTCCTCGTTGGCACGCACGTACGACCAATCCGGGGTGCGAAGTTTTCCCTTGTAGCCGGTGCCCATGCGAACGTTCAGCGAGGGCATCGCTTTGCCTTGTATCACGGGCATGAGGCTACGCCCTTGAACGTCGCCATTGGCCTCGACGCCAACGACGTCGAGAACCGTCGGCATGATATCGATCACCGAGTGAAGGCTACCGACGCGCACCCCCGCTGTTGTTGATCGCGGAAGCTTGATCAGGAGAGGCACGAGCGCGAGCTCCTCGTAATGCTGGGAATGTAACAGACGGCCGTGTTCCAAGAACTCCTCACCGTGGTCCGAGGTCACGATTATCAAGGCGTCTTCGTAGACTCCGAGCTCCTTCAGTCGGTCGAAGAACCGGCCGAGCTCGCGGTCCACATAGCGGATGCCTCCGTCGTACAGGGCGATGATGTAACTCAGATCTGCGGCCGAGAACGCATCGGCCGGCTTCAGACGTCCAGCGTCGATCTCGTCGTTGAGATAGCGGAGCAGCTTGGAAGCGCACCTTCCCTCGCGGCAGCCGGTGAAGCTCCCCTGGTAGCCCCGTGCGAACGTAAGGTTGAAACCATACGGCGAGTCATAGGGGAGCTTGTTCCATTGCGAGTGGACGTCGTAGGTATGCATGAACAGGAAGAACGGCTCACGGTGATGCGCATCCAGCCACGTGTAGACCTTGGGCAGGATCTTGCGCAAGCGTCCACCGCGGTCTTCGTATTCTTCGAAACCCTGATGAAAGCCGTACTTCCCGAGCGTGTAGCCGGCGTCGACGAAGCCGCCGGTGGCGTATCCCGCCGCCGCGAGCTGCTCTGCCAGCGTTATGCGGTCGGGATGTAGTGGATTTCTCTCTGGGGCGTAGACGCCATGGACCGCCGGGCGTAGCGACGTCAGCATCGACATGTGGACGCCAAGCGTCCCGCCCCCCGTATTCACGTACTGGTCGAAGAGAACAGCTTCCTTCGCGAAGGCGTCCAACTCAGGGCTCGTGTCGCGCCGGTACCCGTAGCTTCCGAGATGGTCCGCGCGCAGGGCATCGATGGAAATGAGGATCACCGGCGGCCTTCGCCGTGCCGGTTTCCCGTCGTCAGGTTCAGAGGCTTCGACCGCGACCTGCGCATTGCCCACCCCTTCCAAGGCCTGGCCGGCGTTCGCAGGCGAACCCGCGGACACTCCGGCAACAGATGTCACCACCCCCAATGCCACGATCGACGAGGCCAGGGAGATGAACACGCGCGGTGTGCCAAACATCAGACGAGCCTAAGAAAGCCATCGGCTGTAGTCAACCAGAGCGGGATGGTCGGGTCGGGGTGGTCGGGGTGGGAGACCATGGGCGAGCCTGTCGTCCTGGCCAAAGGTTGTGACCACCGCGAACCGCTGGCCGAAATCGACCAAACAAGGGACCGGACCGGACAAGCCCCTCTCCGCGATGACCCCCTATGCTTGGAGATCGCCACAACACAAGAAGATAGGCTAGGTGATCGAGCTTCCGGTCGTCGCACAAATGCGAGCCGAAGTGCCCAGTCTCGCGCTGAGAAGTCCCGCGTGTCGTACTTGACCACTCCGCGGTCAAGAGGTGTGAGAATCTCGTGAGCAGGAAACTGACCCGACGACGCTTTCTTCAGGCGACCGGCGGTACAGCGGTTCTGACCCTCCTCAAGCTCCAATTCGGCGGCGTCACCCTGAGCGTGGCCGACTCGAATGCACCGGCGCTGCCCGACGGACTGCGCAAACCTGGCTATCGTGGTTTTGAAGATGTCTACCGGGAGAAATGGACCTGGGATCATGTGATCAAAGGTAGCCATTACGCCAACTGTGGGTATCAACGTTGCGCGTGGAACGTCTATGTCAAGGACGGCGTTGTCTGGCGTGAGGAGCAACTCGCCACCTACGAGCAAACCAACTCCGATCTCCCTGACTTCAATCCCCGCGGTTGCCAAAAAGGGGCCTGCTATAGCGGCCGCATGTACGACCAATCCCGCCTCACTGTCCCACTGAAACGGATTGGCAAACGTGGTGAAGGCAAATGGAAACGGATCAGCTGGGAACAGGCGCTCACCGAGATCGCCGACAAGTTCATCGATACCATGATCTCCGAGCAGGATGGCCCCGGTTCGATCTACTGGGACCTGGGCTCATCCTCGAGTAATGGTTGTCACGCCATCGGCCTTACGCGCAGCGGCTATCTGCTCGATACCCCGATCCTCGAGAACACTACCGAGATGGGCGATCACGCCCCCGGCGTGACCACCACAGCGGGCAAGATCATCTTCACCAGCTCGATGGACGATCTTCTCTACAGCGATCTGATCCTGATCTGGGGCGGCAACCCGAACTTCACCCATATTCCGAGCGCACATTTCATTTACGAGGCACGTTACAACGGGGCCTACGTTGTAACCGTCGCGCCCGATTTCAGCCCTTCCGCGATTCATGCCGACGAATGGGTGCCGGTAAACATAGGTACCGACGCCGCTCTGGCACTTTCCATGGCGCAGGTCATCGTCGAGGAGAAGATTTACAAGCCCGACTTCATGGCTGAACAGACGGACATGCCATTGCTGGTGCGCCTCGATACCGAAGAGTTCTTGCGCGAGAGCGACCTGAGCCGCGGAGGCGACGACGATGTATTCTACGTCTTCGATACCGCGGCCGGCAAAATAGTCGAGGCACCCAAGCGCAGTCTGGAGCTGGATAGTATCAAGCCCGCACTGGAGGGAGTGTTCGAAGTCAAAACCCGCGAAGGTACGGTGAAGGTCACTACCGTGTTCGAGCGAGTAAAGGCGCAGCTAAAAGCTTACACGCCCGAGCAGACCGAAAAGATCACGAGCGTCAGTGCCGCGAACGTGCGCAACCTGGCAAGGCGCATAGCCAATGCCAAGGCATGTTCCAATATCTGTCAGTCCAACTTCGGCAAGTTCTACCATGGCATGGAGATGGAGCGGAGCATCCTGCTGTTGTTCGCCCTGGCCGGCCACTTTGGCAGGCCGGGTGCGGGCTACATGGCAATCCCGATGCTCTCCATCTCGGGCGTTGATCCCTTTACTACGGCCAGCGGGAAGTACGCACCGCTAATCGGCATCGGCCTGACTGCGGCCAAAAGCCTGCCCCACATGGTCAGGATGAAGCTGGCCGGCTATTCCAACGAAATGATGATCTATCATTTCGCCCGCGAAGATTATGTCCGCGGCAACATCGTGACCACGCCCCTGCTCTACTACCAGCACTGCGGCCTCGAGGAGCGCTACGGGAGCGCCAAGCGCTGGGATCCTCATCTCACTCGTGAGTTCGACGACTATCTCCGAGAGGCGGTGGAGAAGAAGTGGCAGTTCATACCGGCGAAGGCGCCGCGCATCCTGTTCAGTACCGGAGGCAACACGCTTCGCCGTGTGCGCGGTTATGACAAGTTGATCGAGCACATGCTTCCGAAGCTGGACCTCATGGTCACTGTGGAATTGCGAATGAGCAACACTGCACGCCACAGTGACTATGTACTCCCGGCGGCGGGCTATTATGAAAAAGATGATATCACCTGGTCCTCGGCTCTGACGCCCTTCTGCCACCCCATTACCGAGGCCATCAAACCCGTGGGCGACTCGAAGACGGATTGGCAATTCCACTGCCTGTTTCTGAAGAAGATTCAGACACTGGCCAGAGCGCGAGGCGTTACCACGTACATCGATCGCCATGGTGAACAGCGGCGTCTGGATGAATGCTACGACGACTTCACCTTCCAGGGGCGTTTCACTGAAGACAACCCAACTGATCTACTCCAGGAGATGCTGAAGGTGTCCACCAACCTGAATGGCACGAGCTGGCAAGAGCTCGAGGAGAAGGGTTTTGAGCGTTTTACCGGCGTGGGTACGGGCGTGGTTCACATCGGCAACGCCGGGGATATCAAGTCGGATGAAACGGTCGTCGCCAACAGCTGGCATGTACAGAACAAGATGCCTTGGCCCACGCTGACACGGCGCCTGCAGTTCTATATCGACCACCCTTTCTACCAGGAGTTGGGGGAAGTGCTGCCCGTGCACAAGGACAACCCACGGATTGGTGGCGATTACCCGCTACAGATGACCGGTGGACACAACCGATGGTCGATCCATGCGGCGTGGCGTGACCACGGACCGCTCTTGCAGTTGCAGAGAGGGGAGCCGGTGATCTATGTAAACACAGGCGATGCCGAGAAGCGCGGGATCAGCGATGGCGACTTGGTGCGCGTCCATAACGATCTCGGTGAGTTTAAAATCAAGACCATGGTGTCACCGGCGCTGAAACCCGGCCAGGTGATTGTCTATCACGCCTGGGAGCAGTTCCAGTTCAGGAATGGAGACTCTTACCAGGCACTGACCCCGAGCCCGTTGAACCCGATACAGCTCGCGGGAGGCTATTTCCACCTGCAACCGATGGTGATGATGCAATCGCCTGGATGTACCGATCGAGGAACCAGAGTAGATGTGGAGAAAGTATAATGGTGCGGGAGAAGAACGTGGTGGAGGTCGAGCACTACTGGCCCCCTTCGGACAAGGAGAACACGGATGGCTGACAAGTACGATGTAATTGTGGTTGGCGCGGGCCTCGGAGGTAGTGTTTGTGCCGCCCTGCTGGCCAAGGCCGGAGTCAAGACTCTGCTCCTTGATAAGAATAGTCGCGTCGGCGGCAAAGCCATCGGCATTTCAGTGAATGGCTTTCGCAGCGAGAACTGGCCCACCTTCGGAATTCCCATGGAAGCCGGCCCGTTTGTAGAAGCCTTCAGAAGGCTGGGTATCGAGTCCAAGCTGGACGTCGCACCCGGATCGTTCGCGATGATGTATCGACCCAAAGGGGGCAAGTGGGCAACCCATGTAGATGCCCCGGGAAGCAAGGTGGAAGATGCCACTGTCAATTTCTTCGACTCCTGGGGACTAGACCCCGAGGAACGAGAGGCGTGCCTGAACGTGCTTGCGGAGATGGCCATGTTTACTCCCGAGCAGCTCGATGAACTCGACGATGTCTCTGTTCAGCAATGGATCGCTGATAAAGGAGACGTCCCGGGGCCCATCCGTGGTTTCCTTGCCACCCACTCCAACCTCATGGCCACAGGTCTTTATGAGCTGGTTTCCATATCGGAGATCGCAAGGATCATGCAGGTATTCGGCGGAGGGGGCGAAACCGGCTACCCGAGAGGCGGCTATGGTCGGGTCGTTGAAGACATCACGGATGCACTCGAGGCAAATGGCGGAAAGCTTTTGACCAGTACCAGGGTGGAAAGAATCGTCGTCGAGGATGGGCGCGTTGCCGGTGTCGAAACGAAAGACGAGGTTTTCAGAGCCCCCATCGTTGTCAGCAACGCGGGCATCCATCCCACGGTCCTGAAACTGGTCGGCGAGGAACACTTCGACAAGAGCTATGTGGGTTACGTCAAGGACATCGTCCCGAGCCTCGGATTCACCAGCGTACGGTACATCTTCAGCAAGCCTGTCATGGAGCATGGCGTATACGTCGCCACGACCGAGGACAGCTACCTCGATCTAGAGCGCCTCGACAGGATGAGGGACGGCATCATACCTGATGAGATAGCACTGGACGGTGTCGTCCCATGCCACTTCGATCCTGAAATGGCGCCGGAAGGCAAGCAGATGCTTCTTCTCGGTACTTGGTGCACACCAGACCCGGACGGTAAGGAGCTGGAAGCCGTCCATAAGAAGATCGATGAGATGTTCGATGAGATGTTTCCGGAAGCGGTTCCCTACATAGAAAGCAGGGAAGGACGCGTGGGGCCGGCCGAGATATCAAAGGTGTCGAGGGACAGCGTACTTCCTGGTGTGGGTGGCGAAGCCGCCGGTTTGGCAGTGACCGTGGGATATAGCGGCAAGAGCAAGCCGGATCCGAAGTCGCCTTTGCCCGGACTCTTCTTTGTCGGCCATGATGCCGGCGGAAGCGGTCACCTCGCCAGCCACCAGGCAGTCAACTCGGGCCTGAACGTGGCATCCGTCGTGCGTTTCTACTGGATGGAAAGGAGATCGGTCGTCAGATCTTGATTGCGCGTATTCACTTTTGTCCAAGAGCTGACTATTAGACGGCGAGTAAGAAGAGAGGAGCCTAACATGCCTGAAGCAGTGATCATCGACGCGTGCCGCACACCGAGGGGGCGTAAGAAGTGCGCGTTCCGCGAGGTTCTCCCGATGGACCTCCTGGTCAAGGTGCTCAGGGCCATCGTGGAGCGAACGGGAATCGACTCGTCGGAAGTGGACGACGTAATCATGGGATGCGTGACGCAGACGAGCGACCAGGGAATGAACATCGCCCGCGGCGCTTGGCTGGCGAGCGGGATGTCGATGGACGTTCCCGGTGTGACGCTCAATCGATTCTGTGGCTCCGGGCAGCAGGCGGTCAACTTTGCCGCGATGGCCGTGATGAGCGGACAGCAAGACCTGGTGATCGCCGGGGGCGTCGAGTCGATGACACGGGTGCCGTTGCTCACCGACCTGGGAGAAATGAGCGAAGAGCTCACGAACCGTTACGACCTGGTTCCGCAGGGGATTTGTGCGGAGATGATCGCCGAGCAGTGGAAACTCGAGCGCAAGGATGTGGACGAGTTCGCCTACACGAGCCAGATGCGTGCGAAGACGGCTCAGGAAGCCGGCCGCTTCGACGCCTCACTGGTTCCGGTTGCCGGACTGGATTCCGACGACAACGAGATAGTGCTCGACAAGGACGAGCACCCGCGCCCGCAGACGACGGTCGAGAGGCTCGGCGAGCTCAAGCCGGCATTCCAAGAGGGAGGCGTGGTAACCGCGGGAAACTCCAGCGGAATCGTCGATGGCGCCTCCTGCGTCCTGGTCGCCTCCGCAGAGAAGGCGAAAGAACTGGGGCTCGAGCCCCGCGCCAAGATCGTCGCCACGACGGTCGTGGGAAGCGAGCCGGTGATCATGCTCACGGGCCCGATTCCGGCCACGCCGAAGGTCCTGAAAAAAGCGGGAATGGAGAAGAGTGACATCGACCTCGTGGAGATCAACGAGGCATTCGCCAGTGTTCCGCTCGCCTGGAGCCGCGAGCTCGGTTGGGAACTCGACAACGTCAACGTCAACGGCGGCGCGATCGCCTTGGGTCACCCGCTCGGGGCAACCGGCGGGATGCTGGTCGGGACGGTGCTGGACGAACTCGAACGGCGCGACCAGAACGTCGGGTTGATTACGATGTGCATCGGCTACGGAATGGCGACCGCAACCATCATCGACCGCAACGTCTGACCTGCCGCCAGCTTCGGTCGCCATAGTGTCGCCATAGGGTCGCCCAGTCACGAGAGACTCGTGTAGCGCCGCTATATCCGCGACGGAAGGCCCGGCCTCTAACCCGGATTATTCATGAACCGCTTGGCTGCCTCGCGACGAGAATTCATGAATAACCCGGCCTCTAATTGTCCTCGAACAGCGTACCGGCTTTCCAGTCGTCCGTCCCCGAGACCGTCCTGGAAGCTCCACCGCTTATCGTCGAGTAGTCGCCCGTTACTTTGTTGTTGCGGCCACCGCTTATGACGGCCCTGTCAGCACTAAGTGCCCGGTTCTCGCTACCGCCCGAAACCGTCATCAAGTCCCCATCCGTACAGACTCCCGGGCTGGCGCACTCCGAGGCAACGAAGCATAGATCACCGTCATTGCCTCCGCCCACGCAGGCCTTGCCGGCGTAGTTCCCATAGCCGCCGGAGACCGTGGCGCCATTGCC
>PIVZ01001595.1 GCA_003354045.1 bacterium | reverse complement strand
CACCTACCCGGGGCCCGGATCGACGCTGGGACCGGCGTCCACGTTCGGTTACATAGCGGCCCGCCACGCGATGGAGGGATAGACGGCGGTTTGGTCACCCCTCCAGGGCTTCCGCGACCAGCTCGGCGATGTCGGCGGTGCGCACGGTCCTCTCGGGATCCTTCATGCTGCTCGCGTCCTCGAACATCTGCATACAGAACGGACACGAAACCGCAGCCGTCTTGGCGCCGCAGCCCTTCACCTCGTCGAAGCGCATGTGATTGATTCGCGTCTCGGGCTTGTCGTCCATCCAGGCATAGCCGCCCCCCGCCCCGCAGCAGAACGACTCGGAACGGTTGCGAGGCATCTCCCGGATACCGTTCTTCGAAACCGAGCTCAGTACTTCACGCGGGGCATCGTAGATTCCGTTGTGCCGCCCGAGGTAACAGGGATCGTGATAGGTCACGGCCTCCACGTCTTTCTTTAGCTTCAGCTTGCCACCACGGATCAACTCACGAATGAACTCGGCATGATGGATGACTTCATAGTTCCCGCCGAA
>PIVZ01001594.1 GCA_003354045.1 bacterium | reverse complement strand
CTGTTTCCCTGAAGAACCTTGAAACCTGCGCGAGCTTGCTCAAAGCGTCGGCCCGCGTGCGAAGCGGCCCATCAGGGCCCGCCGCCGCGCCGCCCGGTACGGAACCAGTCGCCTCGATCCCGTCCCCTTCGTCGGCCTCCGACGCCTCTGCCGCCAGGACCCCCTTGTCCGTCGCGACCCGAGTGGCGAAGCGAAGTGTTTCGTCCAGCGAGCCTTCGATCTCCAGCAAGCTAGGTGCATCGTCACCAAACAACTCATCGACCACCAAGGTAAGGGCGGCTAGAACCTCACGAGCTTGCGTGACGTCCTCGTAGAGCTCCTTGTAGAATTGGGGCGGGGTGGCCGCCAGCGCACCGTCGAACTCCTCAGGGGAGGTCTTAAGGTTACGCTCGTCCGACAAGACTGCCTGAAGAGCCTCCGGGTCACGCCGTCCCAGATTCTCCAGATCCCGAGACTCCTGCCAATGTCGCAGGCCGAAGCCACCGGCACTTGGAGCAACGACCGGGATCTCTCGAAACACCGCCGGAAGGTTAAGGTTG
>PIVZ01000739.1 GCA_003354045.1 bacterium | reverse complement strand
TCCGCCTGGTAGTCGGCCTCCTGCTTGAGCAGGTCTTTCATCTCGTCGGCGATGCCGTCCAGGCCGAGATCCAGGGGTAGGATCCCCGCTCCCGTCAAGGCGGTGGCCAGATTGTCGATGTCGCTGTCGATGCTGTCCGCAATGCCCGGATACTGAATCTTGAGGGCGAGCTCGCGACCGTCCGCGGCGAGGGCGGTGTGTACCTGGCCGATCGAAGCGGCCGCGATCGGCTTGAAGTCGAAAGAGCGGAATCGCCTCTCCCAGTCCTTTCCGTACTCCTCGACGAGCACCTTGCGGACCTGGGAACCGGGCATGGTGTCGGCCGATTGGCGCAGGACCGCCAGTGCCTCCGCGAACTCCGGTGGCACCATCTCCTCATCGAACATCGAGAGCATCTGGCCGACCTTCATCGCGGCGCCGCGCATGTTGGACAGCCGCCGAGCCAGACGCTCGGCGCCGGCCGCGTTCAGGAAGACACTCACGTCGGATTCCCCGACTCCGACCAGGCGCTTCACGCCCTCCGCCACGCCACCGAGAATGAACTCGCCACCCATCCAGCCGAGACGCGCCAGACGCTCGAGGCGCCGCGTCGGAACGCGCGAGCTTTGTTGCGGTTTACGAGTCATGCGCAAAGGGGTCAAGTCGCGGCTTTCGACTTCTCTGGCGGTGAAGGGTGCGTCACGTAAAGCATCGGTCCGATTCTAACATTCACAACGACCTGAACGTACTGCCGCAACTATTCGGGTAAGTTTGCAGTCCCAGACCAGGGCCAAAGCCTCGCGCAACCCCAACCGCTGTCGAAAGCCGCGACTTGACCCCTCTCGGTCGCCTTGACGACGTACACCTGCTCTATTCCCGCGAGAGAAGACCAGACGCGCTCGCCTACCCACCAAGCGCTACCTCTACAGGCGGGCGAGACCGGCCGCGGCAATTGAGGGACAGTCAAAATGGGTGAAACGCGAGAGATCTACTGGAATATCACCGGCGGCGGGCTGATATACCTTTTTCTTGCCGTCGCGGCCGGGGTCTTCGCATACGGTGTATATCGCCGCTATCGCCTCTGGCGTCTCGGTGGCGGTGAGGCTCGCTTCGATCGCATTCCCGAGCGGCGAGCGGGCCTGCTGGCCGAGGTGTTCGGTCAACGGCGCCAGCTTCGCCAATCCTATCCCGGCGTGATGCATGCGCTGATTTTCTATGGGTTCATGGCGCAGGTCGTCGCGACCACCTTGGTCGGGATTGAAGAACGCATCGGGATTCACTTCCTTCATGGCGCGACCTATCGCTGGTTCTCCTTGCTGAGCGACCTATTCGGCCTACTGGCGATCGTCGGCTTGTGCATGGCGCTGGCAAGGCGCGTCATCATGCGCCCGAAGCATGTCGTATCGATGATGGACGATGCGATCCTCCTGGGTCTCTTGCTTCTGCTCTTCGTTCAGGGATTCGCGGTGGAAGGCCTGCGAATCGCCGCTACCGAATTGCCTGACAATGTCGGCCTGGCCCGCTGGTCGCCGGGTGGCTACATGGTTGCTCTCCTCCTCGAGGATGTGAGTGCGGCAACGCTTACGGCCGTCCACCGGGCGCACTGGTGGTTTCACGTCGTAACGGCATTCGTCTTCATCGGCTACCTCTCCTACGGAAAGCTCGGTCATATCATCTATGGGTCGTTGAACATCTTCTTCCGCAACCTGGATCGCGGGTCGAAGCTCAGCTACCCGGACATCGAAGAGATGATGGAAGCCGAGGAAGAGGCCGGCAGCGAGGTCGAGCCCGTCCTCGGAACCAACGAGATCCAGCAGTACTCCTGGAAGAGCCTGCTCGATCTGGATGCCTGCGTGAACTGCGGCCGTTGTGAGTCGGTGTGTCCGGTGACGGCGAGCGGTGCCAGGTTGAACCCGAGAACCCTCATCCAGAACATGCACGACCATCTGAGCGACTTCGGTCCTGCGTTACTGGCGGCACAGGCCGGGGATGGGGAGGCATCCGAAGTCGAGCATGCGCCGTTGTTCGGTGAAGCCGGCGACAATGGTTCGCCGCCGGCCGTGCTCGAGGAAGAGCTCTGGGGTTGCCGCACCTGTGGTGCCTGCCAGCAAGAGTGCCCAGTTTACATCGAGCATATTCCGAAAATGGTGGACATGCGCCGCTATCTCGTCATGAGCGAGGCGAAGATGAGCGACGAAGCGCAGATGTTCATGAAGAACATGGATGATCGCATGCACCCGTTCGTCGGC
>PIVZ01001593.1 GCA_003354045.1 bacterium | reverse complement strand
CTGCCCCGGGCAATCGCACGGAGCGGCGTATGGATACTCGGTTCCCTGGAAACCCTTCACGGCCCAGTTGATGTCCGCGAAGTTGATGTTGCCCAAGTCGGGAATCTCCGGCGTCGCGCTGGCGCCCTGGAGATCGAGCCGCACCTTCGGCTCGGTCTGCGTGCTCTGGAAGCCGCGAACCACGGCTGAGATGTCCTTGAAGTTCCTGGCCGTCTCCGGCGGCAGACCGGCGCTCGACCCGACTACATCGCCGAACCCAGCGACCGTACGCAGCTCGAGCGTTTCAGAGTAGTTGGCTTCGTTGGCCTCATCCTGACCCGAAACGATCGCCTGGATCAGATAGGTCTGTCCGGGCGAGACCTCGCAATCGCCCAAGTGAACCGTGGCATCCGCCCAGGGTGTGCCGCCATCGTCCACGCTCCAGTCCCGATAGTACGGTGCGCTGTCGAGCCACGACTGTAGTTGCGGGCTCACTTCGGGGCCGGACACCGTCACTTCCATCGGCGCGGCGACCCAACCGAGCGTCTCGCCCGTGACGAGC
>PIVZ01001592.1 GCA_003354045.1 bacterium | reverse complement strand
GTGCCGAACTCGGCGCTGGACCGGTGTCGGTAGACGTGAGCCCTCGTTTCTTCCTCATCAACAACCCGGCGGGCGAGAACTACAAGAACCTCGCGATCATGGTGGGCGCCAACTACTACTTCTTCTGATCCGGCGGGCTGTGCGACGCGTGAGACAGGAAAGCCCCGGTTCGAGCTGATCCCTAGCGATCACTAATATCCCCGGGGCGCATGTCCGGCTGACGGTGTACGACGTCACCGGACGCACGGTCGAGACGCTGGTCGACGAGCCGCCGCTGGCCGGCGAGCACGTCGAATCCTGCACGCTGGCCGATGATACCGTCGCGGCAGGAGAGGCGGTCGCCGGCACCGGTAGCACAGATCCCGACGACAGGGGCTATGGCACCGCCCTGCCGCACGCCTTGACACCCCGCCCACCTGCCGTACCATCCCCCTCGGCCCCGTGTCCGCCCGCCAGAGAGGATGGATCATGGGTGCCTACCTCCGATGTTGCGAGAGCTTCGCTCTGGCCCATCGCGCTTTCTTCACGACGCCGGCCGTCTC
>PIVZ01000159.1 GCA_003354045.1 bacterium | reverse complement strand
TCCGCTCGGGAGTATCGAACCGGCGGGTCGGGCTCTTCCCCGTCGGCACGGGAGACCTGCCGGCCGGCGTGTAAATGAGCTTCCACGAGCCGCTGCGAGCGGCGAACTGGTGATTGGGCCGAGGGCCGATCGAGAACAGCGAACGGTCTCCCTCCCGGCCATCGTCGGTTTCGAGCAGAGCGGCAAAGCTGGTGCCGTCGAGACCTCTAGGCCCGGATATCTCGATACCGAGCAACTCGGCAACGGTCGGAACGATATCGATCGCACCCACGGGAGTTCGTATGCGCCGCCCGGCCGGTAGCCGCCCCGGCCAGGAGACCAGCAGAGGAACCCTGATCGAAGTCTCGTAAACGAACCAGCCGTGCTGCAGGTACTCCTCGTGCTCGGTCAGGCTCTCCCCATGGTCGGCGGTAAAAACCACGAGAGTGCTCTCCTCGAGCCCGCCGATCGAGAGCTCCCCCAGCAACGCACCGAGCTGTGCATCGGTAAAGCGCACCTCGCCGTCGTAACGGCGCACGTATTGGGACAGCAGCCGGAGCCCCTTGAGCTTCTGATAGCGCGGAATCACCCCGAGGCCGAAGTTGCTCTTGGAGAACTCCAATTCCTCTTCGACGCCGAAGCGGCCGTCGCCATAGTCGAAGCCTTCGCTCCACCACGGAGCCGCCGAGACATAGGGGCCATGCGGATCCATCAGATGCAGCCACAAGAACCAGGGTCCGTCGGGTGTCGATCGCAGCCACTCGAGTGCAGCCTCGACGGCGCGATCGTCGGTGCTTTGTCCCAAGATGGCTGCCGGAAGAGCCTGGAAGGAGTCGAAACCACGGTCGAATCCGCGTTTTTCGTTGATCAGCACGTTGGTGACGATTGCCGCGCTGCTATACCCCGCGTCACCGAGCAGCTCGGCCAGGGTCAAAACCTCCGCGTCAAGTGACGCGCGGTTGAATACCACGCCGTGGCGGTGCTGATAGAGCCCGGTCAGGATGGTGGCCACCGCGGGAGCGGTCTCCGAAGCGGAGGCCACGCATTGCTCGAAAAGAGTACCCGAAGCAGCCAAGCGATCGATGTTCGGCGTCGTCGGGATGTCGTATCCATAGGCGCCCAGATGGTCGGCCCTCAGGGTATCGACAGTGATGAGCAACACGTTCGGCTTGGCGACCGGGGCTTTCTTGCCGCCGTCGGCCCCCGGCTGACAGGCGGGGGCGGAAAGCAGCACCGCCAGCGCCGCGAGCATGAGCGGAAGTCTTCTCGAGCGGCAAGGAGGTCGGGACGGTACGCTCATCGTCCCTCCGCGGCCGGTATCTCATCGAGGGCCGCCGCTGCGGGACGATCACCTTCGCCGGTGATGCCGGGCCCGCGGCCGATGCGACGGACCAGCCATCTGAGCGAGCGGTAGGCGGCCTGGCCCAGGGTCAGATCATCCAGGTAGGCCTCCAGCAACTCGACCATCGTATCCGGCCGCGACAGCAAGCCCACGGTGACCGGCCGGGGGCCCCGAGCGTCCCCCGCGCTGTGTGGCCTCGCGCACCAATCGAGCAACGGGCGCGCTGTTTGTTCATAACCGAGCTCCGCCTCGACGTAGGCGAGCGCCCGCCGTCCGGTCTCCTGCGCCTGGCGGCGGTCGCCGGCAATTCCGACCAGTACCGCGGCAAGCGAGGCCGGCTCTCCCGGCGTGAAGCCAAAGGCAAGGTCCTTGGCGACCAGCTCTTCGCCAAGCTCACTGAGAGCGCTAGTGACGCAGGCAAGCCCGTGGGCCATCCAGCCCACCACTCTATTCTCCGAGCCGAGGCGCCGTTCGTAGAGTGACTTCTCGACGTTCAAGCCGACGTCGGCATCCAGGTAGTAGGCGGGTAGAGAGGCTGAATCGACCCAGCCCTGTATATGAAAACGACGGCGGTGACGGCTGCTCGCCACCAGCGAGCGGAAGGCGGCGTAGGTTCTTTCGTCGTGGCCCGGTATCGAGCCGCCGGTGGTAACGAGATGAATCGAAGCGTCCTCGTCCATGGCGCGCTCGAGGCCGGCAACCATGGTGGCGACATCGCACCAGGTATTGAAGCCGCCCGTCCACAGCACGATGAAGGCGTCCTCCCCGACCACCGTCCCTCTGAGGCCGGCGGCTGACTTCGCATCCGACTCGGTGGCCGATTTCGCACCGCGGCGCCCCTCCCACGGCTCGGCCGCACAGGGGATCACCTCCACCAACCGCTCGCCCGCAGTGCGCCGAGAGAGTCTGCCTGCCAAGCCGATCTGTCCGATCAGCGCGAGGGCCTGCGCCCGCGAGACGGCCGAGAAGCGGTCCGCCCGTTCGAGCACAGGGCGCAGCAGCGTCCAGAAGTGCACGAGTGCATAGTCGCTGCCGGCGGCCACGGCTTTGGCCTGGGCCTCGGCCATGAAATCGCCGAAGACGTCAGCCCACAACGGCACGTCCAGCCGCAACCGTGTGGCCAGCGCGGCCGCGTAGGCGGTGGCGGCCACGGTGGCCTGCGGACGGAAGTCTCGCAGCAGGCCGTCCAGTGCCGAGCCGCCGAAGTCCTCCTCCCCCACCATCAGGTGACCCGGTCCGGGCAAACCGTTGGCCTGCGGCTCGGCGCCCGCGGCAAGCCGGCGGCGACCGCCGACGGAGCAAACTGTCAACAGCTCGTGGCCGGCGCGAGAAAGAGTGACCGCGAAATGACCGCAACGCAGTCCTGGCCCCGCGTGCCTGTCGCTTCTCACGAAGGATGGCGTCCCCATGCCGATTAGCAGGATGCGACTCACGCGCTTTGCTCCGCGCGCAGCTCGCCTACGAAGCGCGGCACCTCGCGATAGGCGCGCAGCACCGGCGTGAGCTCGTGCCAGTGACGCCGGCCCAGCAGCCAGCCCAGCTCCGCCCGCGCCCACCGCGCGCGTGCGCCGCGGGCCGCCAGGTGGCGAACGACGAAGCGCAGGCGGTTGCGATGATATCTCTCGAGGAACAGCCGCGAGCCACGCCCCGAAGAAGATGCCTCACGGTGAAGCGCGACGCTGTCGGGGACATAGACGATACGCCGGCCGCTGGCCCGCGCACGCAGGCAAAAGTCTACCTCCTCGTAGTAGGCCGGGAAGTAACCCTCGTCGAACGGACCGAAGCGCCGCCATGTATCGGCGCGAAATGCACACAGGGCACCGCAAACGTAATCGACGTCGGCGAGGCGCCGGTAGGCACTGTCGTCTCGCGACCCACGGCCAATGTGGTCGGTAAGCCCATTGCCGTGCACGCGGCCACCGGCGTGCTGCAAGGTTCGACCGTCCGGCTCCAGGATGCGGCCGCCCACTACCGCCACGTCAGGCTCGGCCTCGAGCACGGCCGCCAGAGGCGCGAGCCAGCCCGGGCGGACGAAGCAGTCCTGATTGATCAGAGCGAACAGCTCGGGCACGCGGCGCCCGTGGACTGTGGCGAAGTCGATGCCGGCGTTCACTCCGCCGGCAAAGCCGAGGTTGTCGGCCAGCCGCAACAGCCGCAGACGCTCGTTCTCGCTCGGCAACAAGTCGAGCATCCTCTCGTCGCTGCTACCGTTGTCGACGACGACGACTTCGAAGGAGGCATGATCGGTGGCCAGCAGAGCCTTCACACAGCGCGCCACCAGTTCACCACCGTTGTGGGCGACCACCACCACCGCTACGTGCACAGCACTCAAGTACCGACCCCTACCTTGACGCACCGGACCATACAGCACCTATTATCATCGACGCGCCCGCCGCGTTAAGCACAGCCTCTGCACGAATCCCGACGGTGGCGACCAAGCGCTCGACCGCCACCACCAGCATCACGGCAGCCCCGTACGAATCCCACCGTCCACACCAGCAACGCGGCCGAATACAGGGGCAGGCAAGCCACCAGTAGCGCGAGCTCGGCCGGACGATAGCGGGCGAACCAGATAAGCGCCCGAAAGACCCGACCGGCCAGCAGTGCAGGCGCTAGCCACCTGTGACGAACGAAAATCGCACCGGGCATTCCAGTGAGTCGTCTGGCCTCGGCCGAGCTAAGACCGAGATCGTATTGGTGGCGAAACATGGCCATCCACCCCGGAGGATGCCAGTGACGGGTAACCGCGTACTCACTCATCGCCAGGCGAAAACCGCCCTCTTGCAGCCGCCAGCAGAAAACCAGATCTTCGCCCGGCCACATGTCTTCGAAACCGCCGACAGCATCGAATGCGGCCGTTCGACACAGCATGGAGGCCGTCGGCGCAAACCACGGCCATGGCGACACACCGCGGCCCTCGGCCTCCTTGAACTCCAGCGCATGGCGCATCCAGGACACCAGCGAGCCGCCATCGCCGAGGACTCGCGCCGCGACCGCATCGAGGCCGCGGGCTTCACAGTCTGCGAGCAGGCGGCGCGCGCCTCCGGCCTGCAAACGGCAATCGGCATCGACGAACAGAAGGAAGGGCGCATCGGCGGCGGCGGTGCGTCCCAGGTTTCGTGCCGCTCCCGCACCGAGCCGCTCGGGCACCTCGATCACTTCGACGGGCTTGCCGGCTCGCGTAAACGAAAGAGCCACCGCGGCCGCGCGGTCGCCCGGTGAGACGACCACCACGACGCGGTCCACGCAGTCGGCGTTGTCGCTGGTGAGCGACTTCAAGGTCGCCGCGAGCGTATCAGCGCTGCGGTAGGCGGGAACTACAGCGACACAGCGAGCGCCTACTCTTCCTGCGTCACCCGTAGCACCTCGGCCACACTCGTCGTCGCATCCCTCACCTTCTGCCATCCGTCCTCCCTGAGAGTCCTCATGCCACTTCGAACGGCCTCGGCCTTGATCTTGTCGGCGGTTGCACGCTCGACAATGAGGTGACGGACGGCGTCGTCGGCCTCGAGTAGCTCGTAGATACCGGAGCGGCCATAAAAACCGGTACTGGCGCAGGCGTCGCAGCCATCCGATTCGTAGGCCACCTGCTCCGCGACTCCCGGCTCCGCCGGTTGCTCCTGCAATACCTCGCTGCCCTCGCGCGCCGGGTGCCGGCACTTCGTGCACAATTGACGCACCAAACGCTGCGCCATGACGCCGAGAAGGGAAGAAGCCAGCAGATAGTCCTCCACCCCCATGTCGAGCAACCGCGAGATGGCACCCGCGGCATCGTTGGTGTGCAGGGTGGAGAACACCAGGTGTCCGGTGAGCGCGGCCTGAATGGCAATCTCGGCGGTCTCCGCGTCACGGATCTCGCCGACCATGATCACATCGGGATCCTGGCGGACGATCGACCTCAAGCCGCTGGAGAAGGTCAGTCCGATCTGCGCGCGTACGTGGATCTGATTGACGCCGCGCAGCTGGTACTCGACCGGGTCCTCGATGGTGATGATCTTCTTGTCCGGAGAGTTGATCTTGTCGAGGGCGCCGTAGAGCGTGGTCGTCTTCCCCGAGCCGGTGGGCCCCGTCACCAGGATCAGACCGTGGGGCTGGGCTATCTGGTGCGCGACCGCCGCCAGCGTGTCCTCACGCATCCCGAGCTTGGTAAGATCGACGATGACGCTCGAGCGGTCGAGTATCCTCAGTACCACGCTCTCGCCGTAAAGTGTCGGCAGGCTGGATACGCGCAGATCTATCTCGCGGCCGACCAAACGCAGTTTGATGCGCCCGTCTTGCGGTAAGCGACGCTCGGCGATGTTCAGCTTCGCCATCAGCTTGATGCGCGAGATGACCGCCGCCGTAAGGCTGCGCGCCGGAGGATCGACCTCGTGAAGAACTCCGTCGATGCGGTAACGAATGCGAAGCTCGTTCTCGAAGGGCTCGACATGGATGTCGGAGGCGCGCTGTTCGACCGCGCGCGAGAGAAGCTGGTTCACCAGCCGTATGACCGGGGCCTCGCTGGCCATGTCGCGCAGGTGCTCGATGTCTTCCTCATCGTCGGCAAGAACTTCGACGCCGTCGCTCCCCTCCCCCTCACCGCCGCCCTCGAAGCCGCCGTAGAGACCGTCGATCTTCTCGGTGAGATCGCGCGCGCGCGCCAGCACCGGCCTCACCTCGAGCCCCGTCACCAGCTCGACCGCATCGATGGTCGTACGGTCGCCCGGATCAGCCATCGCCAGCAGCAACGCCTGGCCGTCTATCCGCAACGGCAGAATGCGACCTGCCCGCATGTAGTCCACGCTGAGGCGTTCGACGGTGGGAGGCTCCTCGGGCAGCTCGGCCGCACCCACCAGATCCACGCCGTGGTATTGAGAGAGAATCGGCAGCAGGTCGTCCTCGGAAAGGAAGCCGAGGTCTACGAGCATGCGGTCCAGGCGCTCACCTTTCTCCATCGAGAAGCGGCGCACCTTGTTGAGATCGTCCAGCGAGAGCTTGCCGGAGGCGAGCAACGCCTCGTCCAACCCGCTGCCGGTCTGCGCTTCCGTCGCCAAGCTGTCTTCGATCGGCTCTGCTGCCATACGCTATTCCGTCCGGCACCGCTCGAGATCGGCCAGCAGGCGATCCCGCACGTCGTCAATGTCACGGCCGATGAACACCGCCTGGGTGGCAGGGGCCGCGCCGCTCAATCTTACCCAATTCAACTCGAAACGCCCACACGTGAGCGAGAATAGACCAATCCAGTCGTTGCCCTCGAAGCGCACGAAGCCTTTTGCGCGGTAAACGCTCCGAGGGACCTTCTCCAGGAAGCGCTCGAAGCGCTTCAGGTCGAAGCTGGCTTCGGTCTGGTAGGAGAAGACCCCCACATGGTCGAGCGCCAGATGGCCGGAGCGGGGCTCGGGCCCCTCGTGACCGGCCGAGCCCGTCTCTTCCCGCTCTCTCCAGCGGCGCACCGAGGTGCCGAACAGAATGTCTGATTCCACGCGGCCGTACTCCGTCTCCATGAGGAGAGCGCGGCGGTTGAGCCGCCGCAGACGGCCGCTAAGCCTGCGCAGTTCGCGCTCGGTTCTCAGATCGGTCTTGTTCAGTACCAGGAAGTCGGCCGCCTGGATCTGGGGGCGGGCCACGGTGGTCTCGGCCAGCATGCGCTCGACGTTCTCGGCATCGACCACCGTGATGACGGCGTCCAGGCCGAGGCCGGATTGCTTGACGCGATAGATGGTCGGCTCGGGATCCGCCAGGCCGGTCGTCTCTATGACTATCAGAGTCGGATCGACGTTCTCTATGAGCTCTTGAATCGCCAGGTCGAAGCGGTAGTCGTCGATGGTGCAGCATATGCAGCCGCTGTTGAGCTCGACTACGTTCTCGACGTAGTCCATGCCTGTCACCACGCGACCGTCGATGCCGATGTCACCGATCTCGTTCATGACCACCGCGATCTTCTCACCTTCGCGCGCGCTGCCCAGCAAGTGAGAGAGAAGCGTGGTCTTGCCGCTTCCGAGGAAGCCGGTGACTATATCTACCGACACCTTTCTCATGACGAGTTGTTCATCGGTCTATTCGGTACCGCTCACTTCTCAGCTTCTCTTCGTCGATCGCGTGCACTCTGGAATCACAGGAAGCGGCGGGCAAAGGGTGGCTGGGCCGCAGGAATTCAGGTGTCCGCGCGTCCGTAGCGGTCGTCCAGGCGCACGACGTCGGTCAACTCGGGCGTCGACGTTTCGAGCAGTTCCACGTCCACCGGCGCCTCGAAGCGGTGGCGCAACCCGGATGGGATGAAAAAAGCTTCGCCTTCCGCTAGCTCCACGGTCTGCGTTTCCGCGTCCGCCTCGCCGTAGTGAACCACGAGAGTGCCGCTCAAGACGTATATCGTCTCTTCCTTGACTCGGTGGTACTGGTAGCTCAGGGCGTGGCCGGCATCGATGTGGAGTATCTTGCCGACGTAACGCTCACCCTCGGCCCAGATGAGCTCGTAGCCCCACGGCTTCTCGACCCTACGGGCCTGGCGGCGGTAATCACGCCCTGTCTCGCGTTCTTGGCTCATGGTGCTTCTCGGCCGCGGGCCACACCGTATCAACCCACGCCGGGGTCCTTGCCTTCGGCTCCGCGAAGACGTTCGCCGTAGAGCTTTTCGTAGTACTCCAGATAGTCGCCGCTCTTGATGCGCTGCCACCAGCCGCGGTTGCTCCGGTACCACTCGACGGTTTGCGCCAAGCCATCGTCGAGAGCGACCTTCGGCTGCCAACCGAGCTCGCTGCGAAGCCGCCCGGCCGCAAGCGCATAGCGGCGGTCGTGACCCGGACGGTCGGAGACGTAGCGAACGAGATCCCAAGGCTTTCCAACCAACTCGAGGAGCTGCCGGCACAGCTCCAGGTTGGAACGCTCGGAACTCGCGCTGACGTTGTAGACTCTGCCCTGCTTGCCTTCGCGCACGACGGCCAGGATGGCCTCGCAGTGATCGTCCACGTGTATCCAATCGCGCACGTTCAGGCCGTCGCCGTAAAGCGGCAGCTCGCGGTCCTCGAGGGCGCCGGTGATGAACAGGGGGATCAGCTTTTCGGGGAACTGCCGCGGGCCGTAGTTGTTTCCACAGCGCGTGATCACCGCGTCCAGGCCGTAGCTCTTCGTATAGGCGCCGACCAGCAGATCGGCAGCAGCCTTCGAGGCGGCGTACGGGCTCGAGGGATCGAGCGGGCTGTCCTCGGTAAACAGACCTTCCTCTCCGAGGCTGCCGTATACCTCGTCGGTGGAGACCTGCATGAAGCGCAGCTTACGGCTGACCGCTTCGTCGAGCAGCACCCTGGTGCCATCCACATTGGTTTTCACGAAGGATCCCGCATCAGTCAGGCTGCGATCCACGTGGGACTCCGCCGCAAAGTTGACGACGACGTCGCAGCCGTCGAGCGCGCCGGAGACCGCCTCGGGGTCGTTGATGGATCCCTTGACGAACTCGAAGCGCTTGTGGCCCTTGAAGCGTTCGAGGTTCTCGAGATTGCCCGCGTAGGTAAGGTCATCGAGAACGACGACGCTGGTGTCTTCTTCGCTTTTCTCGCCGGCGGCGGCCAGGGTGGAAGAAGGCTCGAGCAGGCGATGGACGAACGCGGAGCCGATGAAGCCGGCCCCGCCAGTAACGCATATCTTCACCAGCCAGGCCTCCAGAACCCTCGGTCGTCGTAATTCAAATCCTCGAGCGCCGGTGACGGATTCTCCGTGATCGCCTGGCCTATACCGCCGAGACCTGTCAGCTCAACGAGAATGCGGAACTGCAGCTCGTCCGGATTGACGCGAGAGACCACGCCCACGTCTATCGTCCAGCAGTCGCAGGCCGAGCGCAGGCGAATACCACCGGCCTTCTCGACGAAGC
>PIVZ01000158.1 GCA_003354045.1 bacterium | reverse complement strand
CTCGCGGCTGCGCCTGTGGCCGGCCGCGAGCGACGCTTTCCGGTGGCAATAGCGGAGGGGTTCCACCCGTTCCCATCCCGAACACGGAAGTTAAGCCCTCCAGCGCCGATGGTACTGCACTGCGCGTGTGGGAGAGTAGGACGCTGCCGGATTCTTTTGAAAGGCCCGAGGTCATGCCTCGGGCCTTTTGCTATGGAGGTGGCGTGGCATTCGTCGTTGCTTGGATTCGGTGATTCAGGGCGCTAGACTCCAGCATCTGTGATCCTGGGCTTCTCGAGGCCTCGCGAAGACAAGAAAAGGGTGTATCGACGGTGAACTACGAAGAATTGCATAAGTTGACAGTAGGTAGACTTCGGGAGCTGGCCCACGACTTTCCCGAGCTCGAGGGCGTGACGGGTATGAGCAAGGCCGCGCTCATCAAGGTGTTGTGCGGGAAGCTCAACATCGAGATACCCCACAAGGTGGTCGTCGGCCTCGATAAGGGCGCGGTCAAGGCCCGCATCCGCGAGGTCAAGAAGCTTCGCGACGAGGCCCTTGCGGCCAAGGACAAGGAAGCGCTGGCGAAGAGCCGCAAGCAGCTGCACCACCTGCGGCACAAGCTTCGCAAGGCGATCAAAGTGACGGCCTGAAGGCCGCTTTGAGCGCCGTTGCAGACATCCGGGCGTGGCGAGCCATGCGGCCGCGGGGGGCCGTCAGGGCTCAACGCTCGCGGCGTGGTCTGTCTTCGTTCCACTCTCCACGCAATCCATCCGCTAGAGACGTATGTCGCCCTGGGTCATGTCGATGACTGACCAGCCGGGAGTAAGGGGCGTAAACACGGCGGTGGTTACCGAGTGGCTGGCCGACAATGTCGATGGTGTGGTGCCCCCGTTCTCGTTCGAACCGATCGCCGGCGGGCATTCCAACCTGACGTACAAGGTGACGGATGCTACCGAGGCCTGCTATGTACTGCGCCGGCCGCCGCTCGGCGCCGTGCTCGCCACGGCCCACGACATGGCCCGCGAACACAGGATCATACGTGCAGTCGGCCGCACCGAGGTGCCTGTACCCGCGGCGCTCGCGCTGTGTGAGGACGTGTCGGTCAACGATGCTCCCTTCTACGTGATGGAGTATGTCGATGGTCGCGTGCTCGACACGGCTAGCGCTGCGCGAGAGCTCCTTCCGCGCCTGCCCGAGCGCCTGCGTCTCGGAGAGTCCGTCGTGGATGCCCTGGCAAAGCTTCACACCGTCGATCCGGATACCATCGGGCTCGGCGATCTCGGCCGCAAGGAAGCATACCTGGACCGCCAACTTCGGCGCTGGCGCAAGCAGTGGGAGAAGTCCAAGACGCGAGACCTTCCGGCCATGGAGGAGACCTACGAGTTGTTGATGGCCGCCAAGCCGGAGCAAATCTATACCGGCATCGTGCACGGCGACTACCGGCTCGGCAACATGCTGGGCCGGTCGGACGGGTCGGTGGCCGCGGTGCTCGACTGGGAGCTCTGTACGCTTGGTGACCCGCTGGCCGACGTGGGCTATTTGCTCAATAGCTGGACGGACCCTGGAGAGGATCTCGTTGGGGAAACGTCAGCCCTTCCGACTGCCTGTGGTGGTTTCCAGTCGCGTGATGAGCTCGTCGAGTCCTACTGCCGCAGTACCGGCCGCGAGGTTGTCTCCATAGACTACTACCGGTCGTTTCAGTCGTGGCGGCTGGCAGCAATCGTGGAGGGAGTGCTGTCGCGTTATCTCAAGGGCGTGATGGGCGACGCCGGGGCCGACACGAGCGCGTTCTTGGCTCAGGTGGACGGTTTGGCCGAAAGTGCCCTGCAGATGATCCGCCGAGTGGCCTGATCCCCCGCGCGAGATTCAGAACGCGGGCAGACAGTAGAACTTCATCTTGTCCTTGTCGCTCACGGCGTCGGTGTTGCTGCCGGTGCCGCTGGTAGTCGCTTGGATACCGATCTTGCCCCTGCCGGCACGGCTGAAATCCGACCCCCTGAGCGGGACCACGAACGGGACGACGCGAGTGCAGGCGTCCCGGGCATCGTAAGGCGGGGAGAACTTGACTACTTCCATGCGGCTTCCACCGATCTCTGCGTCGTTGGGCGAAAGGTCCGCGACGGCGGCGCGCAACGCTTGACCGTTGGCCCACTCGGTCGGCCTGGTACTGGTCGGCCTCGGTTTCTTGATCTCCACGGTCGCGATGTCGGAGGGGTTGCAGGCCGGCTCCTCGCCGGCGCGCTTGTACAGGCGGTCGTCCTCGACGTTCACGCAGGCCCCGAGCAGGAAAGTACAACTGCCGTCTATGGCACCGTCGGCATCGCAGGTTACGTCACCGTCCCTACATATTTGTTTGAAGCTGACGTAGCCCTTCTTGTCGAAGGCGGGCTCGTTGAATGGGTTCACGACCGTCCATTCGATGACGCAGTCGGTGGCGGTGCTCCCCTTACCGGGAACAAGCGCACCCTCGAGCCGGCCGACGTAGAAGTCGCTGAAGCTGCACGTCTGTAGCGGCCATCGGTTGGTGACGTCGTCGCAGCAGTTGGCAACACTCATGGTGTTACCGGCGCCTGGATCACCGCACTGGGTGATTACGGCTCCTTCCCCACAGAATCCGGGATCCTGCTGTTCGGGGTCGCCGCAGCGGGCGACGCTGCCTGAGGTGGAGGCGTCGAGCCCCCGGTAGTCGAAGCTCATGCCGTTGTGTCGCACGAGCATCTTGGCTTCCTCGAGCCTTCCCCCTCCTATGCAGGGAGGATCCGCTCCAGATGACGTGCAGGTCGCGTCGCTGCTGCAAGGCGTGTAACCGTTAGCGCATAGTCCGAGGTCGACGATTCCGTCACCGTCGATATCGTCCCACCAGAACTCTAGCGACACCGCTTCATTGAACCACTGCCCGGCCGGAAGCATCACGGATTCCCGGAGGGCTACACCGCCAGCCCTGTCCAGGCGCAACTCGTTGTCGTTGATGTCCGGGTCGGCGGCGGCGGCAATCCGAGTCGAGACACTGATGCTGGTGTCCCAGTCCAGTGCGCCTTGGGGAACATGGATCCCGAAGCGACCGCCGAGATAGTAGGAGCCACCCTCCGGCCCGACCGTCACCCCACCAGAGAGCAATTCATCACAGAGATCGTCGTTGGCGCTGGCCGGGCAGCGGTCGCACACGTCGCCGCCGTCGCAACAGCCGGCATCGATACCAGACACGGCGACGCCGCCTGGGCACGCGTCCGCAGCCGGGTAATAAGAAAAGGGACAATCGGAGTTCAGCTGGTCCGGGTTGTAGGTCTCCGGGCAGTTGTCCACGTCGTCGCAGGCGAAGTCCGAATCCGCGTCGATCTCGAAGCAGGTATCGAACTGCTCGTCGCATACGCCGCAGGGCAGATCCAGACACGGATCGCCCGTCGATAGGCACTCACCGTCGAAGCATAGGTCCTGCCCGTTGCAGTACTCGTCGTCTTCGCAATCGGTGCCGTCTTCCTCAGAATGGTGCAGGCAGGGGCCGAAAGGCTCGACGTATTGGTCGAAGGTGCATGGGTTGCCGTCGTCGCAAACCACCCGTATGGGGGCTTCGCCCGCGTCTGCGCATGCCACCGTCGCAAGCACGAGCGCAGTCGCAATCACAAAAGCGGCGGTTCTAATGTACTCGACCCAGCGCATCGAGACGCTCCTGCCTCCTGCTGAATACTGCCTCACAGCAGGCGTTTTCGCGAAGCTGGGCAACCTTCGAACTAGTGCTCTCGGTGTCCCCTACGGGGACGTGGAGAACGCACACGACCACCGTCGAAGTTAACATAGCTTGTTGGCCACTGTAACTCTCAAAGGTCACACTGATCTCACAATCCGGCCGCAAGCGGCGAGCAGACAGGATGCTTGCTGATGCCACTCTAAGCCTTCTTCCGCTCGCCCAAGGTGAAGTAGAAGGTTGCCCCCTCGTTGGGGGCGCTCTTGGCCCACAGGCGGCCACCGTGGCGCCGGATTATCCGGTCAACGGTGGCCAGTCCGATGCCTGTCCCCTCGAAATTCCTGGCGTTTTCGAAACGGTGGAAGGGGACCGCGAGCCTGTCGGCAAAGGTCATGTCGAAGCCTATGCCGTTGTCGGTCACGAAGTAGGTACACTGTCCGTCGCCCTCGCTCGTGCTTCCGAAGGTGATCTTGGCCTTCGTCCTGGGGCTCGTAAATTTCCAGGCGTTGTCGAGCAAGTTCTGTAGGGCGGCCGACAGCAGCGATAGGTCGCCATTGACCGCAATTCCTTCTTCGATTTTTACACTCACCTCGCGGTCCGGCTCCGCCTGCCTGAGCTCCTCCGTGACGGACCGTGCGATCTCGGTCAAGCTGACCGTGTTTTCGCTCAACTCGCTCCTGTTGACCTTCGACATCTGTAGCAGGTTGTCGATCAGGGCCGTCATTCGGTCGGTCGCGCTGCGCACCCGCTTCACGTACTGCTTGCCCAACGCGTTGAGCTGGTCGCTACAATCTTCCTGCAACGCTTGACAGAATCCGTCTATTCCTCTCAGCGGTGCCCGCAGGTCGTGGGATACCGAGTAGCAGAAGGTCTCGAGCTCTTCGTTTGCCACCACCAGGCGGTGCAGCAAGTCCTGCCGTGTCTCTCGGAACTGTTGGCGCGCGAGCGCGTAGCGCACCGAACGCTTCAGCACCGAGGGCCCGATCTCGTCTTTCGTCAGATAGTCGACCGCGCCCACTTCCATCATCTCCAAGGCAAGCCGCTCGTTCCCCTGGCCGGTCAGTACGATGATTGCGGCGCTGTTGTCCTCCGTATCGAGTAGCGATTTCAGTGTGGTCATCCCGTCCATGTCGGGCAGTCTGTAATCGAGAAAGACGCAGTCGAAGGTCCCTTCGCGGAACGCCGCCACGCCGGCAGCGGCGGTTGCAGCCTCGGTCGTTTCGACCTTTAGGCCGGCCTGTTGCAGGCCGCGGCGTACGACGAGCCTGTCCGCCTCGTCGTCGTCAATCAAGAGCACCCTGACTAGGTCACGCATCTCTTTCGCTTATGGAAACTCGATCACCCGCCAGAAATGATCGAGCATTGTCACGCACTCGAAGAAGCTCGTTCCGAGACGAGATTTCACCATGTAGCCGGCGACGTTCAGCCGGTAGGCTTCGATCTTGTCCTCCTCGGCCCGCGAAGTCGTCAACACGAAGACCACCGAGTCATGAAGTTTGGGGTCGTTACGGACCTCCTTGAGGAACTCGATCCCGTTCATCCTGGGCATGTTCAGGTCGAGCAGTATTATGTACGGCCGCGGAAGCGGCGAGCGATCATCCGTACCGCGAAGGATGTCAAAGGCCTCGAATCCGTCGCGCGCTACGTGGATCGTGTTGGCAATCTTCAGCTCCTGGAAAGTCCGTTTGAGAGCCCGTACATCGACTTCGTCGTCCTCGACGAGAAGAATCTCGACAGCTTTGTTCTTCATCTACTTCTTTCTCCTGCTCCATCGTTTTGGCCAAGCGAAGCAAAACGCGGCCCCCCGATTCTCGTTCTCCGACTCCACGCGGATCCGGCCGCCTTGGGATTCGATGAGCTTACGGACGATGGCCAGACCCATGCCGCTGCCCTCGACCTCGTCGCGCGGTCTGAGGGTCTGGAACATCTGGAACGCACGGTCGTGGAACTCCGGCGATATTCCGGGGCCGTCATCGGCCACGCGGAATTCATAGAACTCTCCCCGATCCGTTACCGACACGTCGATGTGCCCGTCCGCTCGATCATGGTGCTTGATAGCGTTTCCGACGAGGTTTCGAAATACCTGTTCGAGAGGTCCCCTGGCTGTTTCGAGCACCGGCATATCTTCGGCCACCGACATCGTAAACGTGGGTGGCACCTCCAACAAGTTCGAGATTTCCTTCACCAGCGCCCCGCAATCGACCGACTCGATGTCTACCTGCGCTCGGCCCACCCGTGAGTAGGCCAGCAGGTCGTCGAGGAGGCGCTCCAGCCTGCCAACCCTGCCCCTGAGAAGCTGCATGTGCTCTCGGTTGTCGCCCTCGAGCATACTGTCGAGATCTTGTTCGAGCCAGCTGGAGAGGTTGTCGATGGCACGTAACGGAGCCTTGAGATCGTGCGAGGCGACATAGGCGAACTGCTCGAGCTCGGCGTTCGAGCGAGCCAGCTCGACCGCCTGCCGCTCCGCAAACTCGCGCTGTCTCTCCGTGAGTGCCTGTGCCTCGTCGAGCCTGGCGAGCAGCCCCCTGACGGCATCGCCGACCTGCTGGATCTCCTGGCTGGCGTAGCCCCGCAGGTTCGGAAGGGCGCGGAGGCTGGTGGCGTCGATTCCCTCCACATTGGTTGCCAGGCGTTTCAACGGTCGCATCAGCCGCCAGAGCATTCCTTGGAATCCGAGGAGGAAGACGATGATGGCCGTTGCTGTTGCCCAAAATACGGTCTGCTGGGCGTCCGGGACGAGGCTCTTGTAAAGTCTCATGGTGCCGAGCAGCTCGAATGTGGTGGGTGAGAAAAGAGGAGCTTCGACGACGAACGTGGGCAATCCACTACCGGCCACCGCGCTTCCTTGGGCAACCTGGCTTCCATCCTGTCGGTCGATCTCGATGCGTAGGATCATGGGGCTCTTGCCGTCAGGCTCGGTCAGCAGCAGGAGTTCGCCGAGGATGGCTTCGAGCGCTCCCAGCTCCCCGGAGTGCAGGGCTTCGGTGACGATCTTCGTGTAAGAGGCGGCGAGCAGCTCGGTCTTCGTCCGTTCGTCGGATTGGATCAGGGGGGCGGCCAGCCAGAACCAATACCCCAACAGGGTGCTGCCGATGAAGATGATTACGAATCCATTAGCCAGGCCGATGATTGTGGAGAGGCTGTAGCGGCGGCTAATCATGGATCTTCGATATTCGAAGTACCTGCGGATCGATGTCGATCGATGACCGGGCCAGCGTGTTGCGGTTGAAAGAAGGCGTCACGCGCACACCGATATGGAGACCCGCGGTGGCTCCGCGTTCGACGTCCCCGCTGAACGGGGAGAAGACCATCCGCCGCTGTTCGGTGCCGAACTCGAGCAGGCTTTCGAATAGCTGTTCGGGGAGCGGCTCGACTATCAGCAGAGCACTCGGCGGTTGGTCCGCCTGGCCGAGCTCGGCAACGTCGGCCACTGCGATATCGACCGGCCAGTCGCGGATCTGGGCCACCTCGGTGCGCAGGCGTTCGGCATACTGCTCGGCCGCCGCCTGGTCGCGGTCGAACACGAGCACCAGCAGAAGTCGCTCGTCATGGGTCAGTTTTTCGGCGACCCCTGCGTCAACCGCAACGATTCGCGGGAATATCTTCAGTGCCATGCCTGCGCGCAGCGTCGCCGGATCGCCGGCGCGTGCAGGCGGCGCGGTAAGGGCGGCCAGCATGAGCCACGGCAGTAGTAGGCAAAGCCCCACGCCAGTGCGCCGCGAGGCGGCGTACCCGGGCCGGTCACGGATCCCGGATGCCACTGCCGCTTTGCCCTTACCAGCCATGGCTCAAGCCTGCCCAGAACTCGCGGCCCGGTCGCGGATAGTCCTCGGCGTAGGTCCTCGGGGGCGCAGGAACGCGAATGTCCTCGTCGAAGACGTTTCTCAGCCCCAGACGCAGGTCGAGGCCCTGCCATCCGAGGTTCTTGACGGTTGCAGTGAGATCCAGGGCATGTTGGCCGTCGAGGTCGTCGCGTTCGTCGTTCCTCGTCCGCTTTCGCTCGCCCAAGTAGCGATACTGGAAAGCGACAGTCCGCCCCGCCCACGGCTCGAGGATGATCCCCAAGTTTGCAGTCCACTCCGCGATGTTTGCGAAGGTGTCGGCCGCGCCGTCGTCGCCGCCCGTGTTCTCGTCTCCATCGACATAGGAGAAGTTGCCGTCGAGCCTCGCCCATCGCCTGATCTGCCGGGAAAAGTCCAGCTCTACGCCACGCACCTCTGCATCGCCCCGATTCTCGAAGCCCGACGGCCCTTGCACGATCAAGTCTCGGAGCTCGGAGCGGAACAGCGTGGTCCGAATCACCGACGGACCGGTGTTGTAGATGTAGGCGCATTCGGCCGTGCGCACCGTTTCGGCTTCGAGGTTCGGGTCGCCGCCAATGAAGAGGCCTTGGGCGAACAGCTCGAGGAAGGTCGGAGGCCGAAACGCCTCGGCATACTGGACTTTGAAGCTGTGCCTGTCCGAGGGGCGGTAGACCCCCGCTATGCGCGGCGACAGATTGTCCCCGCTGTCGCTGTAATCGTCGAAACGAACGCCCCCGGTCAGCGTGAGGGCTTCCGTGACCTCGATCTCATCTTGAAGCACCGCACTCAGGATTCGCCGATTCGTAGCCCCCTCTTGCAGGATATTGTTCTCGCCTTTGAACTTGAAAATCCTCTCCAGAGGCTCGGATGTGTCGGGGTCGAAATTGGCGCGTTGGAAGAAGTCGTCGGCTTCCACCCGAGCCCCGGCGGCGCCGACGACGATGCGGTGCCGATCGAAGCCGCGGTACTGAATCTCGCCCTCTACCAGAACCCGGCGCTCGTCCGGGTAGCCGAAGCCGAAGAAGAGCCCGTCCGGGTAGGTGATGTTACCGGCCTTGTAGCGCTCCGGGAGAATCTGAAAGGTAAAGTCGCCTTCGTGCTCGATCAGTCCGAGCTCGAGCGAAGCCTCGATATCCTTGCCCATTTCCCATCGTTGCCGTCCGGTAATCGTCCAGGCCTTCTCTTCGGAGGCCAGGCGTCCTTCGGGCTCCGGCAGTGCACCGCCGGCGCCAAAGAAGTCTCCGAAACGGCTCCTTACGAACTGGAGCGTGAGTGAACTGTCTCGATAATTGAGCGTGAAGATACCGGAGAGAAAATCCTCCTTCTCGTTGGTGGGCCCGGGCGCGTTGGGCACAGTCTCGTCTTCCTGCGTACCGAAGATGGCGTCCGGACCAGCGGTCACGTCGGGGCCGTCCGTGTCCATGGTGGCAATACTGAACGACAGAGCGAGATCTTCGTCCGGCTCCCGGTAGCTGTAGAGTGCACCGGCCGTCACGCCGCCGTATTCGTCGATACGGCTGTAAACTTCGCGGCCTTCTTGGCGAGTTATGATGTTGACGACGCCGGCGTAGGCGTACTCCCCGTGCACCGCAGAGCCCGGTCCTCTGATGACTTCGATACGATCGACTTGCTCCATCGGGATGGCGAAGACCATCACCGCCTCTGCGGACAACGACGAGTTGACCGGCACGCCGTTGATC
>PIVZ01000738.1 GCA_003354045.1 bacterium | reverse complement strand
CGCCATCGCATGCGCGCAAGATCCGAGGCCTTCGGGTGCCCCAATCTTCACACCCGAGCGCTGGCCGAGATGGCCCACCGCCTGCCCGCGGAAGGCATCTCGTTTGCCGTCGTCAGCACCCCGATCAACGACCGGTGGCAACGTGACGAGCACGTGCAGCGTCTGCTCGACCAATGCCTTGGCGCACTGGCGGCAAGCGGCGGCTTTGGATTCGTTTCGCAGATGAAGCTGCCGGTCTTCGAGCCGCACGAGTTTCGAGACTACCAGCACATGAACAGCGCCGGAAAGCGCAGATTCACAGCGGCCGTCGCCGATCGCTTGAGCGGTCCGCCGGCGCGAAAGATCCGAGGCGATTGAGCAAGTGCGGTTCGACAGCGCCGAGTTTCTCTTCTTCTTCCTCGTGGTGCTGTCGCTTCACCGCGTGCTCTCCTGGAAGCGGCTGTTGCTGGTCGTGGCCAGCTACGGGTTCTATGCCTCGTGGAATCCCCCCTTCCTGCTGCTCCTCATCGCATCGACGGGTCTGGACTACACGGTCGGTCGCCGGCTCGAGACGGCAACCGGCTCGGCGAAAAGACGGGCCCTGCTCATTGCCAGCCTAGCCGGCAATCTGGGCGTCCTGGCTTACTTCAAATACATCAACTTCCTTCTCGACACGCTACTCGATGTCGGGCTGACCTCGGCCGGCACCCTCGAGCCGTTCTACGTACATACGCAGATTCCGCTCGGGATCTCTTTCTACACGTTCCAGACCATCAGCTATTCGATCGACGTCTACCGGCGCCGCGTGGATGCGTGCCAGAGCGTCCTCGACTTCGCGCTATTCGTGGCCTTCTTCCCCCAGCTCATAGCCGGACCGATAATTCGCGCAGCCGAGTTCATTCCGCAGATAAAGCGCAACCAGAACGCCGATTCCGCCCAGACCATCGAAGGGGTGGAGCTGTGTCTGGTAGGGCTGTTCAAGAAGGTCGTCATCGCCGACACCTTCGCTCAGCTCGTAGATGTCTGCTTCGCCCAGCCGCAGATGTACTCGGGCGCCGGCCTGCTAATCGGCACCTTCGCCTTCTCGGCGCAAATCTTCTGCGATTTTTCCGGTTACTCGACGATTGCCCGGGGCCTGGCGCTGCTACTCGGCTATCGTTTACCCGAGAACTTCGGACTCCCCTTTCTCGCGGGCGACCACATCGACTACCGCCGCAACTGGCACATGACCATGGGGCGCTGGTCCACGGACTATCTCTACCGTCCTCTCGGTGGCGACCGGCATGGTCTGGTCAGAACCTTGTTCAACACGCTGATTACGTGGACGGCCTTCGGCCTGTGGCACGGCGCCAGCTGGACTTTTGTGCTGTGGGGGCTCTTCAACGGCGTGCTGCTGATGGTCTACCGCCTGCAGAGAGCCTGGAGCCTGATACCCGGCAACAGCAAGTTCTTCACGCTGCTCGGCTACGTGAGCATGCCGTTGTTCATCGCGCTGGCCAACATCCTGTTTCGCTCTCAGGACATGGCCGCGGCCAAGACGATCATGGTGCGCATTCTCACCTGGGCGCCCGGAACCGTGCCCGTTCATCCCGGCTGGGGACTAGGGCTCCTCGCCCTCTACCTCATCCACTGGGGCAACAAGACGTTGCGGACGGAGGGGCTCCTCGTTCGAATCAGCTGGCCGCTGCGTTTCGTATTCGTCGCCGTGATGCTCTGGCTGCTGCTCCTGATGGCCGGCTCGGGGGAGCCCTTCTATTACTTCCAGTTCTGACGGCGCCGCGGGCTCCGCGGGACGCGACGGATCCAATGACTCCGATGAACGCGAGAAGCGGCCGTGCTCGAGGAAATGGACGACCTGATCGGCCACCAGCGGATCGTACATGATGAAGGTGTGGCTATTGTCCACCAAGAGAAAATCGGCCATGCCCTCCAAGCGGGTGCTCTCGACGGAGACCGTACCGTCGTCCTTCCCGGGAATGACGAGCGAGCCGATGGGGTTGATGCTCGCGTCACCGGCGATTACGCCGACCTCATAGTCAGGCGGAGGTAATCGATTGGGCAGGCTCTCTGCATCCGTACCCAGGGCTCGGGCCGTGGGGCCCAGGGCCTTTTCGAACAGCCAGCTCTTGCGAAAGAGATCCGCGAGCTCGCTGCCGTGATTCGGCGGTGCGAGCATCACCAGCCGTCCGGAATTCGGCGGACGTCTCTCGGCGAGATAGGCGCGGGAAAGTATTCCTCCCAGAGAATGCCCGACG
>PIVZ01000737.1 GCA_003354045.1 bacterium | reverse complement strand
CCCTTCAGCCACGGAGGATGTTTAGCCGGGCAGCGTAGGCAGTGGGTGCCAATGATTATCATTATCCGCTTCGCCCCGTCAACAGGCGTGTGGTGCCAAATCAGCCGGAAGGACGGGCAAGATACTCGCCCAGAGCGGACGACAACAAACGCAATAAGTTAACCGGGCTGACAACTTATTGCTGCTTAATTCGCCGAGCTATTCGGTCTGGTTTGCCCTGCCTCGCCACAACGATCCGCGGCCGCACGAGGGTTCGGGCAGTTTTTCAAGCGCCTGATATGTGACTTACTGCGGCGATGCCGGGCCTTCTGCACCATAGGAATAACCTTCGCCACGTCGCGCGGAAGTCGCCGCTCGGCGAGCCTCTGCGCAGGCGGATCGCCCGTGGCTATCTCACCGACCTGGTGACGAGCCGGCTCCGTTCCGGCAGGCGCACGGTCGCTGGATTTTCGGTGCGGGCCCCTTCCACGGCGTTCTTCGAGTTCCTCTACCACGAGGTCTTTCTCGACCACTGCTACTACTTCAAGTGCACGACCCCCACGCCCTTCATCGTCGATTGCGGCAGCAACATCGGCATGGCGCTGCTCTACTTCAAGCTCGTGTATCCCGACGCCGAGGTGCTCGCCTTCGAGCCGAACCCCGACGCGTTCGCTGTCTTGACCGAGAACGTCGCGAGCAACGGCCTGCTGGGAGTGGAGCTGCGCGACATCGCTCTGGGCGGAACGAACGGGGAGGTGCCCTTCTTCAAGGACGCCGACGCCGACGCTTCGATGGTCGCGAGCACGCTGGAAGCGCGAGGCGGAGAAAACCGTATCATGGTGCCGCAGCACCGGCTGTCCGGTTTCATCGATCGGCCGGTCGATTACCTCAAGATTGACATCGAGGGAGTCGAAGAAACGGTGCTGGCCGATCTCGTCGAAACCGAGAAAATCGCCTACATCGACCAGATGACCATCGAGTACCACCACCATATCGACGGTGCGGCCGATACGCTCTCCACGCTTCTCGGCAAGATCGAGGGCGCGGGGTTCGGCTACCAGATCGGAAGCTATCTGGATCACGACATAGTGAAGGCCCGAGGTCCTGTCTTCCAGGACGTCACCGTCTACGCCTACAACAAGAGACCCGTGCGCCGGGACTGAATCCTTCTGCATCGTCGAGGCGCGGTGATCTCAGGGCACCGGCGGCAGGCGCCCGGTGGATCGAAGAGTGCAGCAGGCTCAGACCCCACGAGGCACTGGGCCGGTGCTTGCAGGCGCGCTGCCTGCAATCAATCCGGGTCGCTGAACTTCGGCGCGCGCTTTTCCATGTTCGCCACGACCGCCTCGGCCTGGTTCGGGCTGCCTATCAGCGTCTTCTGCAACGACTCCTCGAGTTTGAGCCCGGCAGCAGGATCCACCGTGTAAGCGCGCGCGAGCAGTTCCTTGGCAGCGCGAATCGCGTGCGGAGACTTGCCTGCGATGTCGCGCGCGAGATCGGTCGCCGCCCCGAGCGGATCTTCCACGCAGTAAGTCGCGAGCCCCAGACGCACGGCTTCCTCACCGCGCACGCGGCGCCCACTGAAGGTGAGCTCCTTGGCGATATCCTGCGACACCAGATGACGTAGGGTCTGCGTCCCGGTCATATCCGGCACCAGGCCCCACTTGATCTCCATTACCGAGAGCTCGGCCTCGGGGTGAATGAAACGGATGTCGGCACCGAGCGCGACCTGAAGACCGCCGCCGAAGGCGAAGCCGTGGACGGCTGCGATCACCGGCACCGGCAGCGAAGTCCACACGTAGGCCGCCGACTGTGCGCGGTTGGCCGGACCCTCCGTAGGCCTGTCGAGCAAATTCTTGCGCTCGTCGTCACCGGCCATCGCCATGAAGCTGGCAAAGTCGAGCCCCGCCGAGAATGCGCGTCCTTCGCCGGCCAGCACCACGGCACGCACCGAAGTATCCTCGCGCAGGCTGCGCCCGGTCGCGATCAATGCGTCGAACATATCGGCGTCGAGCGCGTTGAGCTTGTCCGGTCTGTTGAGCCGCACCTGGGCGACTCCGCTTTCGATCTTCACGCTCAGTCTCTGCTCGTTCATGACCATCTCCCTGCGCCGCCAAGCCATCGACTCGGGCCGCGCCGCCGTCTTCATTCATTGCTGCCCTTATTAGCGCAACGCCAAGGTTTAGCCGAGCCGCGGAGCCACGACCGCGCGGTCTGAACCGAGAGCCGCCTAGCGGACCGAGCGTTCGGCAGCCG
>PIVZ01001591.1 GCA_003354045.1 bacterium | reverse complement strand
AGCCGACAGATGCTCGGCCACGTCCACCACTATGGCGCTTTCCTCGACCGGGCTCACTTCGGCGCCCCCACGGTAGCGGTCGAAGCGCTGGGCTACGTCGGCATCCGCCTCCGCAAGCTGCCGGGTAAAAAGGGCATCGAGCTCTTCGAGCTTGGCGTGGTCGTAAAGGTCCCGGTAGCTGAAACCGTCGATGTTGAGGTCGAGCATCTTCGTCTTCTCTTCTTCTTCAGTCGGTCAAGTGCGCTCAGTCAGTCTGGCGCGCAGATGAAAGGAGGGTTTCGAGACCCTTACCCCGTCAGTCCTTGATTTCAAGCAGAGTTTTCGCTTGTTGCGAGCGCTCGTCGGCGGGGCCCGCCCGCCGCAGGCGTTGACCGGCGGGCGGCAGAAGTCTAAGTAGGACGGGTGCCGACAGCACGGCGCTGCCGGCACCGGCGCCGGATCTCCAGCGCCGGCAAAGGTTTTCACTCGAGGAGGCACGCAATGGCCAAGTTCCCTACCGACGTCGAGCGCTCGATAACCGCCGAGGTGCCCCTGGCCAGAGCC
>PIVZ01001590.1 GCA_003354045.1 bacterium | reverse complement strand
CCGTTGCCTCTCCTTCGTGTCGGTGCGGAGAAGAGGGGCCCCCGAAATCCACCCCGGCGGCTGCCAGCCATCCGCCGACACGCGCTGAGAGCCTTCGGAATTCATAGCGAACAAATAGCGAAAATAGATTCAGAAGTCAAGTAACTTCAATATGATAGCGTGAAAGGGTCGAAGCCGGGATTCCCGTCGCGCGAGGTCTATGTTTCGGCCGGCGTGCCCGATGAGGTGAGCGTCGGCACCGTGTGCCACACGTTCGGTTGCCGCTGCGATGGCTCGGGCTGGAAGGCTCGACCCACCCCGTCAACCGAGTCACCGCACCAGCATCCCCTTCAACTCTCCTTCGGCGCGCCATGTCTCGAGGATGGCGATGAACTCTACCGAACCGGTCCCGCCTCCGTAGAAGCCGTCCTGCGCGCTGCGCCCCGATGTGTTGCCCTCGTTGTTGTAGTAGCCCGGGGTGCAACTCTCGAAGAACTCGGTGGCCGCGCCGGCTTTCTCGATGCATTGGGCGACCCACGCCGCTTCGCCTTCTTCGCTCACCTC
>PIVZ01001589.1 GCA_003354045.1 bacterium | reverse complement strand
TCGGTGCGCGCCAGCTCGAGCCATGACTCGGCGGTAAAGCTCGGAAGCTGGACGATGCGCCGCCCCGAGTAAACGGAGCTCAGGATCGCCGCCATCCCGGCTATGTGGTAGGGCGGCACGCACATGAGCGCCGCGTCTTCCTCGGCCGCCGCACCGAACTCGACGGAGCCCAGTATGTAGGAGACAAGGTGCTTGTGCCTGAGAACCGCCGCCTTGGGGGCGCCGGTGGTACCGCTGGTGAACAGGAGGATGGCGATCTCGTCCCCGTCCATCGACCAGTCGGATTCGCGGCTTACCGTTGCGGCCGCCTTATCGAGGAAGCTGCCTCGCTCGACGACCACGTTCTTCGACGCACCGCCGAGCTCGGCGACGCGCTCTGCATCGGTTACCAGGTAGGCAGGCTCGATCCTGCCGAGCAGGGCGTCTAGCTCAACACCGGTGAGACGGTAATTGAGTGGAACGTAGGGAAGGCCGGCCCAGGCGCTGGCGAACAGGCCCACCGGCACCGCCAGACTGCTGATGTCGAGCAGTGCCACGCGCTCG
>PIVZ01001588.1 GCA_003354045.1 bacterium | reverse complement strand
CTAACATTCTGTAATGCGGGCGGTTATGACATCCAGAGGTTGATCGAAGGGGGGGATGCGGGGAGCCACTCCTGCTCCTCTGCGGACGGTCCGCCGCCGACATTGGACCCTCACGTACAAGCCTGCTAACGTGGCGTTCAGCCTGCGAGGAGACCCCATGCGATTCCCGACCGTCGAGTATCTGGAGTACGTGAAGACCCTGCCGGAGGGCGTCGATCTGATCGGCGCCAGTGGCATCCCCCATGTCGCCCTGGCCGATCTCGGCCTGCCCGAGGACGGGACGATCAGCATGCTGCAGGACGGGCTCTACGGTTCCAGGCCGGCGCGCGAACGGATCGGGGAACGCTACGGGGTGCCGCCGGCCGAGATCTTCCCGACCGAGGGGACGTCGCTCGCCAACTTCCTGGCACTCGCCGCGCTGCTCGACGGAGGGGGCGACGCGGTGGTCGAGACACCGGTCTACTCACCGTTTCTGCAACAGATTGAAGCTCTGGCCACATCGGTGCAGTGGCTCGAGAGGCCGTTCGAGGAGGGCTTCGCCAT
>PIVZ01001587.1 GCA_003354045.1 bacterium | reverse complement strand
CGCGAGTTTGAGTTTGGTTTGTCGGCGGGGCACTGGAAGGCCCCCTGAGCGGTCTGGATGGCGAGCACCTCGCCCCCGTACTCCTTGCGGTAGTTGGCCGAGGCCAGCGTCTGACCGACGAGCTCGAAAGGCACCTGACTGCGCTGCACGTCCCCCAGCTCGGGCGCGGGAAGGCCGCTCAACAGATGCGTCATCTGCGTGTCCTCTTCGATGATCTCGAGGCCGGCATGCTCCTGCAGCGTGGTCTCGCGCAGCTTCTCCATCTGCGCGGCCACCATGCGGAACACCTTGCGGCGCGAGAGCAGCCCCTGCATGCCCTTGTCGCCGTGGCCCGACACCACCGGCAGCACTTCCACTTTGCGCTCGCGGAAGACCGTAAGCGCCTCGTAGAGGGAGTCTTCCGGGTCGATCACGAAGATGTTGCTTGTCATGATGTCGGCCGCGATCACCATGTCGGCCATGAGCGGCTCGTCGGCAAAATCCACGATATCGGTGACCGAGATGATCCCCACCGGCTCCGCTCCCTGCTTGACGACGAAGTAGG
>PIVZ01001586.1 GCA_003354045.1 bacterium | reverse complement strand
CGGCATCGTCCGCAGCTCCGGAAACTCCGGCCTCCCCCACCTGCACTTCGATCTGCGGGACGAGAACTGGCACACCTTCGACCCGCATGAAGGACCCTGCAACGAGGATCTGTTCGAGTCGCGGTGGCTCGACCAGCGTCCCTACTTCGATAGCCACATCAACGCCGTCCTCACCCACTCCTCTCCACCCATCTTCCCCCCCTGCCCGGAGCAGGAGATCCTGAATCTCCAGGATCTGTACGCGCCGTCTGATTCGGTTCACATCGGAATCTATCACCGGCACCTCCTCGCCGGGCAGAAGGTGTCGTACGCGGCCTTCCGCCCTGATGGAGCGATTGCCGATAGTGGAAGCTACAGCACCCAAGTTCCCCACCTTGCCGCGGCCTACGCCATGCCGTCGTTCCGGCTGCCGGAGAATGCTCCGCCCGGGTCGTGGCGAGTCGAGGTCGACTATCTGGGAGAGCAGTACGAGCAAGCGTTCACCGTCGACTTGCCGACCGGTTTGCCCGCGGTCGTGCTTGATCCCGTCCAGTGGATACGGATC
>PIVZ01000157.1 GCA_003354045.1 bacterium | reverse complement strand
GTAAAGGTCGAGCAGCAAACCACCATGCTGGGTTGCACCTCCGCGCTCGATCTCCTCCATCATGATCCGCGCAACCGCTGCCCGCGTCATCGGCATGATGTTTTCGAGCACGACTTCGCCCTTGCGGTTGAGCAGCAGGCCGGCCGGCCCGGCCATCACGGGCTCCCCGCAGGGAGCGCCAACCATGGAGGGCGGATACGTCAGACCGAACGGCAAGAACTGCACCTGCTCCATATCCACCAGCTCGGCGCCAGCTCCGAGCGCCAGGCCATAGGCGTCCCCGCAGACGGCGGGCATGCAGTCGGTGTGCGGATAGTAAAGCGAGCCTGCACCGCCGGCAGCAATGATGGTGGTCTTTGCGAGCAAGGCGATCGGCTCGCCGGAGGCCAAGCGGAGGGCCGCGGCCCCGACCACCTCACCATCCGACACCAGCAGCTCGGAGCAGGTGGTCTCTTCGAGCGCCGTCAGGCTGGCGCGCGCGGCGGCGGCACGCATGGTATGCCCCATCGAGACTCCGACGGTAGGGCTGGCAATGGCGCGCGAGGCACGGTGGCCCCCAGGCGGCATCGCCATTCTTCTCAGCTTTCCGTCACGGCCACGCGTGAAGATATGGCCCAAGCCTTCGAAAGCGATTGTCGCATCGAGTGCGTCACCGACCAAGGCGCGGACGAGCTTCGGGTCGTTCAGCCACTCACCCCCGCGGATGACGTCCTCTATGAAATCTTCCTCGCTATCCCCGGCAGAGGTGTCGGGAGAGGTGGACATGACACCAAGCGATATCCGCGTGTCCCCATACCCGACGGGCTCCTTGGAAACGACGGTCACACTCGCGCCCGCCAGCGAGGCCTCGACGGCAGCCATGACCCCGGCGCCGCCGGAACCTATGACGAGCACATCTGACTTGCGCGTCTCCATCGCCCGATTCTCTACCTAGCGGCCAAGCCTACGGCAAAGCTCGGCCTCAACCCGGATCATTCATGAATCACTCTGCCGCGGCGTCCAATCGCGCACCATCTCGCACCGTATTCGCTCTTCGCTCGCACGACGTAGTGTCAGTACGCCCTACCCGCTCATCGCAGCAAGACGTCTCGACCACCCGGGCCAAGGATCCCAAGGAAAAGTCCGCCGCCGTTCAAGTGGTGCTTACGCTCGGTGCCTCGCTCTGCTGGTACACGGACCGTGCCGTGTGGTAACTTTCGCGCGATGATCTATGCCTTCGGCAAGTGCGAGCTGGACGCGGAGCTCTTTCAGCTCCGGCGCGAGGGATCGGCCGTCAAGCTCGAGCCGAAGATCTTCAACGTCCTCGCCTATCTCGTCGAGCACCGTGACCGGGTGGTCGTCAAAGATGAGTTACTCGATCGGCTGTGGCCGGCCCAGGCGGTTTCCGAATCTGTCCTCCCTAGCTGCATCGCGGCGATTCGTCGCGCGGTGGGGGACACGGGCAAGAGCCAGCAGGTAATCCAGACGGTTCACGGTCGCGGATACCGCTTCGTTGCAGCAGTGAGCGCAAACCAGGCCGAGAGCGGCCTCACGCCGTCACCCTATGCCCGCCCGCCTGATGGTCTGTCACCCGAAACGCCGGCGCCGTTGTTCGACGAGCTCGTGCATCCGTCTCCGTTGTTCGGCCGCGAGAAGGCAATGGAGCGACTCCGCGCGGGCCTGGAGCTGGCGGTTGGCGGAAGCGGACGGCTGACCCTGCTCGTGGGCGAGCCGGGCATCGGCAAGACACGTACCGCCGAAGAGCTGCTGGCGCATGCCAGTGGTCTCGGCCTGACCGTGCTCGTCGGGCGGGCCTATGAGGGCGAGGGAGCACCGGCCTTCTGGCCGTGGGTACAGATCCTGCGCCGGCTCGTCACCGACACCGAGCCCGCGAGGCTGGCCGCCGACATGGGATCCGGCGCGGCAGACATCGCCGAGCTTGTACCCGAGATCAGAGATCGACTGCCAGGGATTCCATTTGCCGAGGCGGTCGAGGGCGAGCAAGCCCGCTTTCGGCTGTTCGACAGCTTGACAGCATTCTTCAAGGCGGTGGCCCGACGAGTGCCACTGGTCATGCTGATCGACGACCTCCACTGGGCCGACGTGGCCTCGCTGAGGTTCACGGGATTCCTTGCGCGAGAGCTGCGCGATGCTCGCATCCTGTTGGTCGGAACCTATCGCGACGTCGAGCTCAAGCGCGGACATCCACTTTCCGAGCTGCTGGCCGCCCTGGCCAGAGAGTCGGTCTACGAACACGTTCTCTTGCGTGGTCTGGATGAAGCCGACACGGGCTCCATCGTCGACCATGTTCTCGGAGCTCCCGCACCCGAGCATCTGAGCTCCGCCGTCCACGAAATGACCGAGGGCAACCCATTTTTCATTCAGGAGGTAGTGCGCCTGCTTGCCGGCCAGGGCGACGCAGCCGCCGACGTGGACCCGTCCTCCCTGCGGCTGGCGCTCCCACAAAGTGTGCGCGATGCCATCGGTCGCCGGCTCGACGGTTTATCCGCCGAATGCAACCGCCTGCTGCGCGCGGCTTCTGTGCTAGGTCGTCAATTCACCGTCACACTTCTCGGGCGCGTCGCAGATCTTCCCACAGACGTGGTCATCGCACTTCTTGCCGAGGCGTCGGCAGAACACGTGGTCGATGCAGACAGAGACGCGCCGGGCCGTTACGCTTTCAGACACGCTCTGATTCGCCAGACGCTCTATGACGAGCTCAGCCAGCCCGATCGCCTGCGCCTGCACCGGCAAGCCGGGGAAGTGATAGAAGAAGCCTCGGGCGCCCACCCGGAGCCCTTTCTGGCCGAGCTCGCCCACCACTTCTATCAGGCGGCTCCCGGCGGCGACGTGCGCAAGGCCGTAGACACCTGCGTGCGAGCGGCGGAGTCGGCCGGCGCACTACTGGCCTACGAGCAGAGTGTACTCTTGTACGAACGAGCGCTCTCGGCACTGGATCTCGAAGTCGAACGCGATCAGGTGCGGCGCTGCGAGCTGTTGCTCGCGCTGGGCGAAGCCGCCTCTGCATCCGGAGCAGGCGAGAAGACGCTTACAAGCTTCCGCGACGCCGCGGACATTGCACGCCGCATCTCACGCGTGGATCTGCTGGCCCGTGCGGCGCTTGGCTACCGCGGCCCCTACGATATGGGTGGGCCGGCCGACGACCTCAGTCTGAGTCTGCTCGACGAGGCGCTTGCAGCGGTAGGCCAGGACTATCCAGGGTACAGAGCCCGGCTCTTGAGCCGCCTGGCCGGCGCACCGCCCCATTCTTCCTCGATGGCACGTCGCGATGAGCTCAGCGCCGAGGCCTACGAGCTCGCGCTTCTGGATACCGACCCGGTGGTCCGCCGTGACGCGCTGTCGGCTCGGCTGTGGGCCTGCCTGGGCCCCGACCGCGTCGATGAGAAATTGCGGATAGGAGATGAGCTTCTCGCGTTCGCCAGAGATATTGGCGAGCAGCGCGTCGCCCTGCTGGGGCTGGAAGCACTGGTCGGCGGACACCTGCTGCTCGGCGATGCACCGTCCGCGAATCGGTTTCTCGAAGAGTTTTCGCGAATTGCCGCGCGACTCAGACAGCCGGCCTTTCTCCAGTTTGCGGCCGTCTCGGAAGGCAGCCGCGAGCTCTACCGCGGCAATTTCACGGCGGCAGAGCGAAAGATGAAGGAAGCTCTCGAGCATGGTTGGTCAATCAGACGCTTCGCGCACTTCATCTTCGCCGGGCAAACCCATGCGATGTTGATCACACGCGGCGATATGGACGGCCTGACCGCCATAGACGACCTCATCGACGAAATGCTCGAGCTCCCCTATTCCTGGGTGACCGCACTGCGCAGCAACCGCGCCCTGGCGAGCGTCTACACGGGGGATGTCGAGCAAGCGCGCAGCGAGTTCGCCGAGATCACCAGGCAAGACGTCGTCGAGCTACCGAGGGACGAGCACTGGCTGGTGACCATCGCCGCCCTGGCCGGTCTGGCAGAGGCCTTCGAGGATCGCGACTGCGGGGCCAAGCTCTACGACCTGCTACTACCGTATGCCCATCTGATGATCGTCCACGATCTGCTTCGCTCGGTTCTCGGGGCAGCCGCCTCTATCCTCGGACGCCTGGCCACACTGCTCGACCGCTTCGACGAGGGAGTCACCCACTTCGATGCCGCCATCGCCCGGGAAACCACGATGGGCGCACGGCCGGCGCTGCTGACCACCAAGGCCGCCTATGCGCGGGTGCTGCGGCGCCGCGCGACCACAGGCGACGCCGAGCGCGCCGAGAAGATGGCACGCGAAATCGAGACAGAAGCCCGGGCACTGGGAATGGGAAAACAATCGGTTCACAAACGGATCCTCAGAGAAGCAGGACTGGCTGGCCCAGCGGAGACCGCGAACCAGCGCCCGTAACGCCCGCAGTGCCGTCGTGAAACTCCGCAAGTAGAGCCATCCTCGACCTGCACCCTAGATTCAACCTCGACCTCAGCCCGCAGAACCATCCTCGATCTCCACCCGCAGCCCCACCCTCGACCTGCCCCCCTAGATTCATCCTCGACCGCCGTCCGTAAGGCCATCCTTCGTTTTCGCCCGTAGCTTCTATGGCGCTTGGACGTAGAGCCACCTCACCCAAGTCAGCAGATCCATCCGCGATCCCTGCCGATGGGCCCCTCACCCCCCGCCAAAGCCGGCGCCCGCCCTCGTCCCCAGCCAATCCCCATGAAATCCCCAGGAGCCCATGAGGACTCCGCGGCGTCTTCCGGCTTATGCTCACCCAGGCGTCCGGGGGGCCGCAACGCAGTGTCTAACATCGACAAGAGCAACCAATGACCAGGGGCGCGAGCTTCATGCGACGGCTGGCCTCACTCGTAGACCGGCACCCGGTCGTCATCGTCTTGCTGTTCCTGTCCGCCTGCCTATCGGCGGTGTGGATCCATGGACGACTTGGGCGATACGACATGAGCTACCGGACCATGGCGCCCAAAGAGACTCCGCAGTTTGCCGTTTTCGAGGAGTTCTTGGACATCTTCGGAGACTCCGACGACACCTTCATCGTTGCCTTCCGTGACGACCCGCTGTTGACAAACGAGAATCTGGCGATGATCGGCCGGATAACCGATCGCATCGATCGACTCGAGGCCACCGAGAGCGTCAGCAGCCTTACCAACGTTCAGGACATTCGCGGCACGGCCGATGCGCTCGACGTCAGCGAGTTTCTTGACGGGCTGCCGCAATCCGAGGAAGGTCTGAGCGAACTGCGCAGGCGTCTGATCGACGATCCACTCGTCTGCGATAACTTGATCTCCCATGACGGCCTGACCGCCGCGCTGGTCGGTCGTCTTACAGGCTCGTCGAACCATCCGGAGGATCGATTCGTCTACTTCGATGCGGTCGAACAAATACTGGCAGAGGAAGGAGGCCAAGGAGTCGAGTTTCACATCGCCGGCAACGCCTACATGAATCGCGCGCTAACGCGCTACATGATCGACGATACGACGTTCTTCATTCCCGTAACCATCGCCGTGCAGTGCGCGCTGCTATGGCTGGCCTTCGGGCGGATGCGTGCGGTGTGGATGCCGATCACTCCGGTCGCCATCGCGGCCGTGCTGACGATGGGATCTCTCACCGCCTTCGGAATCCCCATGTCGCTGCTCACCGGGCAAGGGGTGCTGTCCAGCCTGATCATCGTAATCGGCCTCTCGAACGCCGTTCACCTACTCAGCCGCTACGATGAGGAGATTGCCCGCGACCCCGACGCCAAGCGCGCCGCGGTGCTGGCAAAGACCATGGAGCACGTGGGCTCGGCCTGTTTACTCACCAGCATGACGACGGCCATCGGATTCATCTCGCTCGGTCTCGCTGACATACCGGGCATTCGTGACTTCGGCCGCTTCGGCGCTCTCGGAATCGGCTTCGCGTTGGCCACCGCGGTCGTTCTCCTCCCCGCGTTGATAATCCTGGTCGAGCGCATGCGAAGGTCCCGAGTCCGGCCGGGCGGAGCGGCCCCTTGGCTCGCGCGCCCGCTGACCGTCGTTGCGCGAGTCGTCCTGCGTTATCCGCGTCCGACGATCGCCATCGGGGTCCTCTCGCTCGTACTTTCGGCGGTGGCAGTCTCGGGGGCACGGATCGACGGTCGCCAAACGGCCGATCTGAAGAGCGACGACCCAGCGGTACTTGCACTCAAGTTTCTCGAAAGAAATCTCGGCGGCACCTACCAGCTCGAGATATTGGTCCGGGGAAACGGCCCGGACTCCATCAAGGATCCCGATCTGCTGGCTGGAATGGAGGTGGTGCGCTCCGGGCTCGAAGAGCTTCCGATGATCAGCAAGGTGGTCAGCCCGGTACAGTTCATCAAGAAGATGAACCGCGCCATGAACGAGAACGACGAAGCCGCCTATCGGCTTCCCGAGACCAGCAACGCCGTTGCCCAGTACCTACTGTTGTTCGAGATGGCAGGAAGCGACGCCGAGTTCGAGCGACTGGTCAACTATGACTACTCCGTTGCACGCATGACCGCCCGTTTGAAGGACATATCGCCGGAGGAGTACCAGGTCATCATCGCACGATTACACGAGCTCGCCGACGGACGCTTCGACACCGACGTCCAGGTATACGAATCTGGCGAGCTTCCCCTGTGGCACACGGTGACAGAGCGGCTGATCTCCACCCTGCTCCGCAGCCTCTACTTCGCGATGCCGCTGATCTTCGTTGTCATCGGGCTGACGTTCCGGTCGGCACGTCTGGGATTGCTCTCGACTCTGCCCAACATCTTACCACTGACGGTCGGACTCGGGCTGATGGGTATCGCCGACATACCGCTGCGGCTTTCCACCATAACCGCGTTTCCCCTGGCCTTCGGCCTGGCCATCGACGATACGATTCACTTCATCGCCCGCTATCGCAGCGAGCTCGCCCGCGGCCAAAGCCCCGAACAAGCGGTTACCACCACCATCGAGACCACCGGACGGGCCATCGTGTTGACGACGATCTTCCTGGTCGGCGGCTACGCGGTCCTCTTCGCGTCGAACTTTCTCGGAATCATTCATGTGGCCGTGTTGGTCTGCGTGATACTCGTTGCCGCCCTCTTCGGTGACCTCTTCGTGCTGCCGGCCCTCCTCATCACTTTCCGGCCGGCCCTCCTCGGCTCCGAGCAGCCGGAGCGAAACCGTCCGTCCGCCGCCGTGGTATCCTTCGCGAAGACGCACTCGTTTCTGCCTGCCGGGGTTCGGGACGCTGCCGGGGTTCGGAAGGCTGCCGGGCATCCGGACAATGAGGGGCCAACTCCTCCAGCGAATCGCTGAGACCGACAGGTTCGACCTCAATACTGCCCGGCGGCGCCCTTTCGTCTCCTACAGCGGACAGCTCGAGTTCGACACTCCGTCATCGAACAGGTCGCAGTTGCGGTGCAGGTTGTCGGCCAGGTTCTCGAAGCGGCACGCGCGGCAGACCGCCTCGCGCCTCACGCACTCATCGAAGGCCGCGTCCACCTGTCCGACGCAATCTCCGGGCAGTGTGTTGTCGAGGTCGACGCCTCCGCAGCTACGGCCACGGGTTTCGCCAACGCGGTCCACCGCCTTCGCAATGCGGCCGTCTGCATCGGCGAGCATCGCTCCGAGACATGCAGTGCCGAGATCGGCGGCCGAATCGAGTGTGCCTCGTTTGAACTCCCGCTTCTTGCAACGGTTGAAGATCTTGATGCCCGAGCGGAATACCCGGTTCACCGATCGCATTATCCGCGCCTGGCAGCGGTGTGCATCTTCGTCCGACTTCTCGGTGATGATCGCGACGTCGAGATCGGGACCGAACATGTCGTTCACCAGGGCCACGGCTTCGGTCTCCGCATTGGCGTTCACGGATGCGGCGCTGGTCGGGCCGAAGCCCGGGACGGTCGTACACGCTGCGGCCTCGATCTTGATCGTCTTGTCCTTGGCCCGCTGCACCTTCTCGCGCGGGTCTTCGGTAAGGCAATCCTGCGCGTCGATGAAGACCCCGCGCAGTCCCTTCTTGATACAGCGCTCGCCTTCCTTGGCCCGCGCCTTGGCGACCTTCGCGCCCGCCTTGTTCAGACCGAGGACGCAGGCTTGCTGCGCGGCGTCCTGCACTCCTTCGCCTCCGCAGGTGGAAGAGCAGCCGTCGCCATCGCGCGGCAGGCACGTGCCATCACCGATCAGGGTGCACACCGACGGATCGGCTGTGCAGTCGGTGTCGTCGGTGCAATGGCTACCATCGTCACAATTCTCGCCGGCAGACAGGTTCAAGGTGGCATCGCCGCAGACTGCGTCCGAGCAGTCGGCATCGCAGATCGCCGACTCCACCACATCGTCGCAGTCCTCGACACCGGCCTCTATGAAGCCATCGCCGCAAGAGGCGGCCGAGCAATCGTTCAGACAGGCATCCTCGTTGGAGCCGTTGCCGTCGTCGCAATCCTCCCCGGCGCCGGCATTTACGACCAGGTCGCCGCACACCGGAAGCTTGCAGTTGATCTCGCAGCTGGCGGTTTGAGCGGGCACCCCGCCGGCGCCGTCGTCACATTCCTCGACGTCGCTCTGGATGATGCCGTCGCCACATACTCCCGTCACTGCTCCGCAATCCGACGAGCAGTAATCGTCCGCCCGGGCGATGCACAGGCCGTCTCCGATCTGGCTACAAAGATCGGCGTCGTTGGTGCAGTCGGTACCGTCTTCGCATTCGCGTCCGTCGTCACAGACCTCACCGGTCAAGGTGTTCAGTACAGCGTCGCCGCATAGCGCCCGCTGGCAATCGGCCTCGCAGGTCGCCGTTTGCGTGGCCGGGCCGCCACCGCCGCCGTCGCACTGCTCCACGGCTGGCTGCACGATGCTGTCGCCGCACGAGCCGGTAGCCGCGCTGCAGTCGTTTGCGCAGTAATCCTGGCTATCGTTGTTGCCATCGTCGCAGGTCTCCCCGCCGGCCTTGACGCCGTTGCCGCAGCCGCTCTCGGTACAGTTGTTGTCGCAGCCGTCATTATTGACGGTATTGCTGTCATCGCACTCCTCGACCCTCGACTGCACCGAGCCGTCGCCGCACGAGCCGGTAACCGCGCTGCAGTCGTTCGCGCAGTAATCACTGCTCAGGTTGTTGCCGTCGTCGCATGTCTCCGTGCCATCGTTGTTGTTGACACCATCGCCGCAGAACTCGACTATGCATCCGGCCGTGCAGCCGTCGCCGTCGCTGCCGTTGCCGTCGTCGCATTCCTCGTTGCCCTGAACGTTGCCGTCGCCGCACGAGCCGT
>PIVZ01000736.1 GCA_003354045.1 bacterium | reverse complement strand
CGGGGGCGCCAAGACCGATGATCGATCTCACGCATACGTTTCACTCCGTGGCCGCCGCCGGTGACGGTTTCGCTGCTGCGGCGCGCGACTCTTGCTTGAGTGCGATAAAGGCATAGACGCCGGCCAGCGCCCCGGCTATCTCGATCGCATGGGCCACGAGCATGAAGGCCCCTGGGTTGCCGTCAATCCACAGGCTCAAGAAGCGACCGGATACGAGCCCGACCATCACCGCTATCTGAGCAATGAGGCCGGTCGCCAGCCTCGTGCTTCCCAGTCCGCAAAACAAGAGGAAGCAGGCGATGCCCACGTTCATACCGCCGTAGACCGCCCGCACGTCGTTGATCGCCGCTGATCTGGTGAGCTCCATGCCGGCTTGACCGGCCATCGCCACCGGCCAGGCGAGGAAGGCTGCGCCAATGGCGGCGAAAACCGCCGCCGAGATGAACAGTACTATCCGTGCAATACGCATTTCCCGCATACGATATCAGGCACGGGGCCAATCATGCCAATCGGCGGCGATGGAGGACGCCCTGCTGTGCGTCCAGATTCTTGCCTCTTGGGAGCTGGGCGCCGTCATTGCTAAGCTCTTCTAGGTGATCTTCGATACTGTTGCTCCTGCTGGGAATCTGAGGCCGGAAGTTCTGATGGTCATGACGAGCGTGGTCGCCTTCGTGTTGGGCCTCATGGTCGGGTTGACGGTGTGGCTGAGGACCAGGCTGCGTTCCGATCGCGAGGCGGCCGAGCTCACGCTTCGAATCGCCACGTTCGAGAAGGAACGCGCGGCTGACGCCGACAAGCTCGGCTGGATCGATGAGGCCGAGGTGAAGATGCGCGAAGCGTTTGCCGCGCTTGCCGGGGAGGCCCTGCGCTCGAACTCGGCGACGCTTACGGCGCAGGCCCGCACGGACCTCGAGGGTGTCATCGATCCACTCAAGCGCAACCTGGATTCTCTCGACGGTCACGTGCGCGACCTCGAGAAGGCCCGCCAGGGGGCTTACGAGTCGCTCGGGCATCAGCTCTCGGAGCTTCGCCAGGCGCACACGAAGCTACAAGAAACCACGGTCACCCTTGCCCAGGCCCTGCGCTCGCCCACGGTGCGAGGTCGTTGGGGAGAGATCCAGCTGAGACGCGTCGTAGAGATGGCCGGCATGGTCAGCCACGTGGCCTTCGATGAGCAGACTTCGACCGACTCCGGTCGCCCCGACATGATCGTCTATCTCCCCAACGGCGGCGTGCTTCCGGTGGATGCCAAGGTACCGCTGGACTCCTACCTGACGGCCATGGAGGGCGTGGACGAGGAGTCGCGCAAGCATAATCTTGCCAGCCATGCCAAGGCGATGCGTGAGAGAATCAGGCTGCTCGGGCACAAGCAGTACCAGGACCAATTCGAGTCTTCCCCCGATTTCGTCGTGATGTTCGTTCCCAACGAAGCATGCTTGGGAGCGGCTTTCGAGCACGACCCTGGGCTATTCGAGTACGCTGTCGACAAGGGGGTCTTGATCGGTTCGCCCGTGACGCTGCTCGCGCTGCTACGCGCGGTGGCCTACGGGTGGCAGCAACAGGACATGGCCGAGAACGCCACGAAGATTGCCCATGAAGGGCAGGAGCTCTACGGGCGCCTACAGGCGTTCATCGAGCGTTTCGCCGAGGTTGGTGACTATCTGGGAAGATCGGTGGAACGATACAATCGTGCAGTCGGCTCGCTCGACCGGCGTCTGATGCCGGCAGTCAAGCGCTTCGAGGAGCTCGGGCTTTCGACCACCGAACAGGAGGAGCCGGCCGAGATAGCGATCGTCCCGTCGCCGCCCACGACCGGAGACGGCACAGGAGAGGATCGGGAGTAGCCACGAAAATGTGGGGCTTAATCGTCGTCTGCCTCGCGGCCACGCTCGCGTTCGCACACGATTCCGCTTCGGCTGAAGTAGACAGGGTCATACTCCTGCACGGCCTCGGGCGATCCAAGGGGTCGATGCGCACGCTCGAGACGCGGCTCGAGGAAGCCGGCTTCGCGGTCCACAACCTCTCGTACCCGTCTATCAAGGATTCGCCGAAAGACCTTCTCGACTTTCTCGACCGCTCCTTCAGCGAATGCTGTGCCAGTGGTGAAGGCAAGATTCACTTCGTCGGGCATTCTCTGGGAGGAATACTTTCCCGCTCCTATCTCGCCGAGAGACGTCCGCCGAATTCCGGACGGCTGGTGATGCTCGCAACGCCGAATCACGGCAGCGAGCGCGCGGATCTCT
>PIVZ01001585.1 GCA_003354045.1 bacterium | reverse complement strand
CTATATTGGTATCGGAGGGCGTGACGCCACTGGCCGAGCCGACATGCGCATCAACCGTGCCGGACACCGTGGCGTTGGCGTTGATCAGGCCAACCGCTGCGACACCTGCGAGCTGGAACCCGCGCGTTTCGGACATCGAGTCGTAGTCGCCCTCGGCGTAAACATTCAGGGCGGCCGCTTCGAGCCTGCCACCTTGACCCACGAAGGCGCGGGTCGCGCCGGACACGGTGGTCACGGTGTCAAAGATGGAGACCGCCGCGATCCCGCCGAGATTACCGCTGAAACCGTCCTCGCCGAAGCCCGCCTCGGACTTCATCTCGGAATAGGCCTTCACGTTGACCGTTCCGGCGATGTCGGTAAGGCCTACACCCCCGGTAACCAGCCCGTCAAAGGGCGCTCCGATGTAGGACTCGACCACCCCGTCGACCTCGGCGTCGGCCATGAGAGTGGACACCGATGCCAATCCGCCGAGGGCGAAGAGGAAGGTGGTCGCCTCGGCATTGTACTTGACCGCATCAATGTCCGAGCCCGCATTGATGTCGAGC
>PIVZ01001584.1 GCA_003354045.1 bacterium | reverse complement strand
CCGAGCACCCGCGTCTTGCGGGCGATGCGGCCGTCCGAGTTCGAAACGGGGAAGACGAGCCGATCGTGGTTCGTCCGGTAGTCGCCGTAGGGATAGCTGCCGTATGGCCGGCCGAAGCCGGTGCTCCGCGAGACGACCTGAGTCGCCGGGTAGCTTTCCCGCCAGGTTTTCCAGGTCGTCTCTACGGTAGTGAGAAGATCGGCGGGTCTCCCGATCAGCGCGCCGTTCACGCACTCGAGCCGCATCTGCGACCAGTTGCTGTCCGTCGCGCGGTCGAAGGGGATCAGGTTGCTGTTGTAGAGGAGGCCGGAGACACCGTAGCTCGTCGGGCCGTCGCCGAGGGATACGTCCCAAGTCGTCGCCGAGCCCGTGAGAGGACAGTAGGTGACGGCGAAGGCCTCGTCGCCCACCGTATCGTTCACGATCTCGTGCCAGTCGAGAATCGAATGAGGGTAGGCGCGCAACTCGCCGCCAACCGCACTGCCGACGACGAGGTCATTGTCGTCCAGGTAGCCCGCATCTGTCGAGCTAACCAACGAAGGATA
>PIVZ01000156.1 GCA_003354045.1 bacterium | reverse complement strand
CGAATCGGCTCATTGTCCCTACATCCTGAACACGCCCCACTCCATCGACCCCTCGACGGGGCCCGAGTGGGCGGCAGACAGCGCCATTCCCAGAACGGTGCGCGTATCGCGCGGATCGATTATGCCGTCGTCCCACAGACGTCCTGTGGCGAAGAACGAATACGATTCCTTCGTGATCTGCTCCTCCACCATCTTGCGTACCTGCGCATCGCCCTCTTCGTCGAAGGGCTGACCGGCACGTTCTGCCGCCTGGCGGCGCACGATGGAGAGAACTCCCGCCAACTGCTGCGGCCCCATCACGGCTATCCGGTGATTGGGCCACGTGAACAAGAAGCGCGGATCGTAGGCGCGGCCCGCCATGCCGTAATTGCCGGCCCCGTAGGAGGCGCCGACCATGACAGTAAACTGCGGCACGGTGCTGTTGGTCACGGCATTGATGAGCTTGGCACCGTCCTTGATTATGCCGCCTTCCTCGTAATGGCGGCCGACCATGAACCCGGTGATGTTTTGCAGGTAGATGATCGGCGTATCGGATTGATTGCAGAGCTGGATGAACTGAGCGCCCTTCTGCGAAGACTCCGAAAACAGGATGCCGTTGTTGGCGAGTATGCCCACCGGGTAGCCGTGGATGTGGGCAAAGCCGGTCACCAGCGTCGTGCCATAGGTGGCCTTGAACTCGTTGAAACGTGAGCCATCGACGATACGGGCAATGATCTCTTTTACATCGAAAGGCTGGCGAACATCGAAGCTCGTGAGTCCGAGGATCTCGTCCGGATCGTAGATCGGCTCCTCGACGGCAACCCGTTTCGACGATCCCTTCTTGCGCCAGTTGAGCTGAGCGACGATCTCACGACCCAGCCGGATGGCATCGAGCTCATCGACGGCCAGATAGTCGGAGACGCCGGAGACGCGGCTGTGCATCTCCGCACCGCCAAGCTCCTCCTCGGTGCTGTCTTCGTGGATGGCCATCTTCACCAGCGGAGGACCGCCGAGAAACACCTTGGCACCGCCCTTGACCATCACCACGTAGTCGGACATGCCCGGCACGTAGGCGCCCCCTGCCGTAGACGATCCGAACACCAGGCAGATGGTCGGAATGCGCTCGCCCGAACGTTTCGTGAGCTCGTAGAAGCCGCGCCCGCCAGGCACGAAGATCTCGGCTTGGTGCGGGAGATCGGCGCCGCCGGACTCGGTGAGGTTGATGATCGGCATGCGGTTCTGCGCGCAGATCTCCATCGTGCGCGTGCTCTTGAGCCGCCCGTAGGGATTGATCGAGCCGCCGCGTATGGTCGGCTCGCTGGCACCGATCACGCATTCGACCCCGGAGACCACCCCTATTCCCGAGACCATGCTGCCACCGAGAGCGAAGTCGGTGCCCCACGCCGCGAGCGGTGCGATCTCGAGAAACGGCGAGTCACGATCGAGCAACAGCTCGATGCGCTCGCGAGCCATCAGCTTGCCGCGCTTGCGGTGACGCTGAACGTACTTCTCTCCACCGCCTTGGTTGACGATGGCGAGCTGCTCGTTGAGGTAGTCGATCTTCTCCAAGAACGCCTGCCGGTTCTCCCGGTAGGTGTCGGAGCGCGTATCGGCATGACTGCGCAGAACTTCCAAGGGCCCTCTCCTTCTAGAAACCGAGCATCTTGGCCAGGTAGTGGATCATGGTCTCATCCGACCCGCCGCCGATGCTGATCAGCCTCGTATCAACGAAAGCGCGGCCGGCAGCGCTCTCCTTCATATAGCCGAAGCCGCCGTGAAGCTGTATGCACTCATCGGCCACCTTGCGGGCGGTACGCCCGCAGAAGAGCTTGGCCATGGAGATCTCCTTGGTCGCATCTTCGCCCGCCATGCGCTTGCGAACGCACGCGTAGATGAGCTCGCGCGCCGCGGTGAGCTGGGTGAGCAGCTCGACCATCTTGAACTGCGTTACCTGCATCTTGCTCAGCGGCTTGCCGAACAGGACGCGGTCTTCACAGTATTGCTTGGTCGCCTCCCACAGCTTGAACGACCCGGAGATGCAGCTTATGCAGCCGATCAGTCGCTCGTCCTGGAACTGCATCATCTGCTGCTGAAAGCCGCGGCCAATATCGCCGATGGTGTTGGAGATCGGCACGCGCACGTCCTCGAAGAAGAGCTGGCCGGTATCGGAGCCCCAGTTGCCGATCTTGTCGAGCAGTTGATACTCGAACCCCGGGCTGTCGGTGGGAACGATTATCTGCGAGAAGCCCCCGTAGCCGGCCTCCGGGTCGGTCACCGCCAGCAGGCACATCCAGTCCGCAACGGCCACGTTGGTGATGTAGATCTTGCTGCCGTTGATGACCCAGTCGTCACCATCACGCACAGCCCGGGTCTTGATCGCGGAGACGTCCGAGCCCGCATCGGGCTCGGTAACGGCAACCGCCGTTACCATCTCGCCTTTGATGGCCGGCACCAGATACTTCTCGCAAAGCTCGTCGCTTCCGAAGTCGTGCAGCGACGGTGTGGCCATGTCGGTGTGCACGCTGATCCCCATGCTCACGCCGGAGTTGTCGCAGCCGGCTATCTCCTCGAACAGCACCGTCGTAAACGAGTAGTCCAGCCCCGAACCGCCCCACTTCGGATCGTAGCGCAGGCCGAGCATGCCCAGCTCGCCCATCTTCTTGAACAGGCTCTTGTCGATGCGGCCCATCTGATCGAACTCGCGCGCGCGCGGCTTGAGCTCGGCCTCTACGAACTTGCGAACCGTATCGCGGAAGATCTCGTGCTCGGTGGTTGAAAATATGCTGTCTGACATCGTGTCCTCTCCGTATTGTCGGGCTCGTCTCGTATATGCCGCCGCCAGCCCCTATGGAATCCTCGGCGGTGGTTTCCTCTACATGCCGATCATCTTGGCCAGGTAGGCCTTCATCGTTTCGTCTGAACCGCCGCCTATTGCCATCACCCGCCAGTCCACGAAGGCGCGGGCGGCTGCGCACTCTTTCATGTAGCCCATGCCCCCATGAAGCTGCACGCACTCGTCTGCCACCTTGTTGGCGGCGTGCACACAGAAAATCTTGGCCATTGAGATTTCCTTGGTCGCATCCTCGCCGGCAACACGCTTGCGCACACAGGCATAGGCCAGTTCGCGCGCGGCGGTGAGCTCCGTCAGCAGCTCCACCATTTTGAACTGCGTGACCTGCATTTTGCCGAGCGGCTTGCCGAACAGCACCCGGTCTTCGCAGTACTGCTTGGTCTGCTCCCAGAGTTGCATCGCACTGGCCACGGCGCTTACACAGACGACCAGGCGCTCGTCCTGGAACTGCATCATCTGCTGGTGAAAGCCACGGCCTATCTCGCCGATGGTGTTGGAAACCGGCACGCGCACATCCTCGAAAAAGAGCTGTCCGGTGTCCGAGCCCCAGTTGCCAATCTTGTCGAGCAGTTGATACTCGAACCCCGGCACGTCGGTCGGGACGATGATCTGCGAGAATCCGCCGTAACCTGCTTCCGGGTCGGTTACCGCGAGCAGGCACAACCAGTCGGCGGTTGCCGCGTTGGTGATGTAGATCTTGCTTCCGTTGATGACCCAGTCGTCGCCGTCGCGCACGGCGCGGGTCTTGATTCCGGAGACGTCGGAGCCGGCATCGGGCTCGGTCACGGCGATCGCCGTGACCATCTCTCCCTTGATGGCAGGCACCAGATACTTCTCGCAAAGCTCATCTGACCCGAAGTCATGCAGCGAGGGCGTGGCCATATCGGTCTGCACACCTATTCCGGTGGCCACCCCGGAGTTGTCGCAACGGCCGACCTCCTCGAGCATCACCGTCGTGTACGACCAATCCAGGCCCGAGCCGCCCCACTTCGGGTCGTAGCGCAGGCCGAGCATCCCCAACTCGCCCATACGCTTGAAGAGGCTCTTGTCGATGCGCCCCATCTCGTCGAACTCGCGAGCCCGTGGCACGATCTCGTTCTCGACGAACTTGCGAACGGTGTTACGAAAGATCTCGTGCTCGGTGGTAGAGAATAGGCTGTCTGACATCTCGTTCTCTCCGCATTACTCGGCCGGCTCGCTGCGTTGCCCGGGCAATCGCCTCACCGCGACTCCCTCTCGACCCTCTCTCCATCTCCCGCTACCAAGCGGTCGGAAATCCCCTGAACTGGTCGGGAACCGCCGTTACCTCTTGAACTACCTCTCGGGCAAGCCCCGCCGACGTACCCAGCGGCAGGTCGAGGGCCACGCTGTCGCTCAATCCGCCGAAGCGTTCTTCTATTGCCGCCGCGATGTTCTCGTATGTGCCTGCAGCGGTGAATGCCGGCAGGACGTCGTCCGGTACCTCCGCGGCCATCTCGCCCCAGCGTCCCTGCCTGGACATCTCGTGGAGCTTCATGCCGAGGTCCTCCCAGCCATGCGCGGCCAGGACCGGGTGGTAGCTGCGTGTGGAGCCGTAAAACGCGATGCGATAGCGAATGACATCGAGCTGTTTCTGGACCTCCTCCTCGTTCTTGCCGGTGGCGATGAACCCTCCGCCCGATATCTCGAACTCGGAGCGGTCGCGGCCGGCCTGCTCTAGACCTTCGTGGAGCTTGGGGAACGCCACCTCTTCGAGGTACTTGCGCGTTGCAAAACCATGGAGCCGCACGCCGTCGCAGACACGCCCGGCCAGCTTCATCATGATCGGCCGCACCGCCGCAATCGTCACCGGTATCGGCGCGAGACCGCAGGGTGGCGGCGAGAACTCGGGCGTCATCAACGTGAAGCTGTAGTGCTCGCCCTGATAGTCGAGCTTCTCGCCTTTCTCCCAGCAACGCCATATTGCACGCAACGACTCTACATACTCGCGCAGGCGCGGCTGCGGCGCGCTCCAGGGAACGCTGAAGCGGCGCTCGTTGTGCCCCTTCACCTGGGTGCCGAGTCCGAGAGTGAAGCGTCCCCCCGACTGCGTGTGCAGATCCCAGGACATCTGCGCCACCACCATCGGGCTGCGCGGAAAGCATACCGCGATAGCAGTGCCCAGTCTGACCCTCTCCGTGGCCACCGCGGCGAAGGCCAGCGGTGAGAAAGGATCGTTGGCGATTTCGTAGCTGAGCACTCCGTCAAATCCGGCTTCCTCCGCGGCGCGAGCCGCCTTGCCCACCGAGCGCCAATCGGTAAGCGGTATGCTGCTCTGTACTCTCATCTGCTACTTCGCTCCTCCTGCACTGTTTTCATCGCCACGCCCGGCGATCGCATCGACTACGCGCTCGAGCCGGTCTACTTGAGCTTCGAGCCGTTCGCGCTCCGCTGTCGCCGCTTCGCTTTCCTTGGCGCGGGCCTCTTCCCTCTCCCCCGCTTCTTCCGCGCGGATCTCTATCCCGCGCATGATCAACTCGGACATGTCGTCGGCCACCTCGTCTATGTCGATTGCGCCGCGACCACTCAGTGTCTTCCATGCAACGTGCTCGATCCCGCCGTAGATCATGTCGCGCACCATCGCCGCCGGCAGATCGGCGCGGAACTCGCCACCCTCGATACCTTCTTCGATGACGCCGAGCACCAACGAGGTCGATTCACGATTGAGCTCGTGAACGACGGAGTCATGGTAGTCGTGGCGAGGTCGGATATCCTGGATGACCAGCCGGCAGATGCCCGGCTCATCGGCAAAGCCCTTGAGCTGGCGCCAGATGAGAAAGCGCAGCCGGTTGCGAGTGCCCTGAACACCGGCGAGCTGCTCGCGCGTCTGCGCGATCATCGGTCCGTAGAACGTGCACATGGCCTCGAAGAGTAGGTCTCGCTTGGTGGCCACATGCTTGTAGATGGCCCCCTCGACGACCCCGACTTTGGAGGCGATCTCGGCGATCGAGGTCTGCTCGTAGCCCTTCTCGGAGAACACCTCGCGGGCTGCGAGCAGGATGTCGCGCTTGCGGTCGGCCGCGCGCCGGCGCGTGCGTGGTGGCGTTTCGGAGTTGTTCTTGGCCAATGGCATCAACCGTAAGTGACGGCGACTCACCATACTGGCGGGATGTGGCCATGACAAGCCGGCCGACTGCGGCCCCGTAACTACTTATATTATATCTTGTTTTTACGCACCAGCTACCGGCAGCCGTAAATTCCGGGCGCCAGCGCAGAGGGGAACCCCTTCGGTCGGGGTCTATTGGTAAGTGCGCCTCACCGCTTGGCTCAAGCGGCGCCAGATCCACTTTGCCGCGCCAAGACCTCACCTGATCCGTGCTCTGTCGCCTTCAACCCTCGCCCACGCAGATCCCGCAGCAAGTCGCGTCGGTGGCGCGTTGCCCGCCGCTGCCCAACCGCCTGGCCGCCGCCCGGCCGCCTAGCGGCCCAGCGGCGTAGCGGCGGCGGGCTACACGACAACTCAGTCGCTCGTAAACTCGGGCTCTCGCTTCTCCAGAAAAGCCGTGACGCCCTCCATGAAGTTGGGATGGTCGCAAAGCACGCGCTGGCAGTCGCGCTCGTGGTCGAGATGCTCGGCAAGAGTGTTCGTCGTGGCAAGGTCGAGTGCACGCTTGATCGTGCCAAAGGCGTTGACCGGTCCGGCCGCCAACTTGACGGCCACCGCCATTGCCTCATCCATGAGTTTGTCGTCATCGACGCATTTCCAGATGAGCCCCCACTCGGCCGCCGTCTCCGCCGGAAGCTTGTCTCCCGTAAGCGCCAGTCCGCGTGCCCGTGCGCGGCCGAGGTACTGCGCGAGAAACCAGCTACAGCCCATGTCGGGCACTATGCCGAGGCGCGGCCCGAACACCTGAATGAAGGTGGCTGAGCGGGCTGCAATCACTATGTCGGCACTGAGCGCCATGCCGACGCCGCCACCGGCGGCTACGCCGTTGACAGCGGCGACAACCGGCTTGGGCAACTCGGCAAGCTCTCTTATCAGCGGGTTGAAGCCTGCCTCCATCCTCGCGCTGACGCCCTCGCCGACCGACATGCCGGACTCCATCGCCTGCTCGGCCGAGAGGTCCGCTCCCGCACAGAAGGCCCGTCCTGCACCTGTGAGCAGCACCACCCTGGCATCGGGGTTGGCCGCAATATCGGCGAGCGCCGCACGGGTCTCGGCGATCAGGTCCATGTTGACGCTGTTGAGCCTCGCGGGCCGGTTCAGGGTCAAAAGGGCTACGTTGCCGTCAAGCTCCAGGGTTATCGTCTTCATATTTCCTCTCGCTGGCGGGGAACCGCTTGGCGGCAACCCTTAGCCCATGCCGGCGGGTAAGCACATCGCCGCCATGAGAGGCTTCACTCGAGAAGTGCAGCAACCCGCGCCTGCGGGCCAAGCCGCAGCTTCGGCAACTACTTACCGGGAGAGCAGGTGCGCTCGAGCCTCGGAGTATTCGGCCAGGGTTCCGGAAACACATCGAGTGGTATGCAGCGGGTCCCCCATACGGGTAGGGCTTTTTTCTGCGGCCGGATAGGTGGATAATCGCCGGAAGCGATCACTTCGGGGAAGAAGAGACCGCGTCACCGCTACGAGCCGCTCAAGGCCAATGAGAAACCGGCTCGAACTGGCTCCCTGGGAGCCATAGCGTTTCCGTAACACCAGGGGGAGGGGATAACCCTGCCATCATGATCAGCGAGCAGCAGATTGCTGGGCTCTTGGAGCAACTGCCCGACGCGACCGTAGTCGTGCGCAAAAACGGCACCATGGTCCTCGTCAACGGGCAAGCGGAACGGCTTTTCGGGTACGAGCGCGAACAGTTACTCGGGGAACCCGTCGAAATGCTTCTTCCCGAATCGTTTCGCGCCAAGCACACGCAGCAGAGGGCGGAGTACTCGGGCAACCCCAGGGTCCGCCCGATGGGAGCCCCCCTCGATCTCGTTGCTCGCGATAGCGACGGCACCGTGTTTCCCGCCGACATCAGCCTGAGTCCGATGAAACTAGACGGCGAGATGGTAGTCCTGGCGAGCATTCGCAACACCAGCGTACGCAAACAGATGGAGACAGAGCTTCGCGACGCGCTTGCCGAAGTCGAACGGTTGAAGATGCGACTGGAGGCCGAAAACGCCTACCTTCGCGAGGAGATCAAGATCGATCGCGATTTCGAGGAGATCGTGGGCAGGAGTGCCACCCTGAGAGACCGCCTCCAGGCTGCACTGGAAGTGGCAACAACCGACGCCACCGTATTGATTCTCGGCGAGACCGGTACCGGGAAAGAGCTCCTGGCACGCGCGATTCACGGACACAGCGGCCGCAGCACGCGCCCGCTGGTCAAGGTCGATTGTGCTGCGTTGCCGAGCACGTTGGTCGAGAGCGAGCTCTTCGGACACGAGAAAGGAGCTTTCACTGGAGCCGTGGCCGCTAGACTCGGACGCTTCGAGCTCGCCGACGGCGGCACCATCTTCCTTGACGAGATCGGAGAGCTTTCCCCTGAGCTTCAACCAAAGCTTCTGCGCGTCCTCGAGGAAGGCGAGTTCGAAAGGATAGGCTCGAGCGAAACATTGAAGGTCGATGTCCGCGTAATCGCCGCCACCAACCGCAATCTCGAAAAAGCGGTCGGCGACGGCTCGTTCCGGCAGGACCTCTATTACCGGCTCAACGTGTTTCCAGTCGAACTCCCGCCTCTGAGGGACCGACGTGAAGACATTCCACTGCTTCTCTGGTTCTTCATCAAGAAGCACGAGGGCCGCCTGGGCAAGACGATCGACAAGATCCTGGATGAGGACATGCACATGCTGTCGGCCTACGACTGGCCGGGCAACATTCGCGAGTTCGAGCACATCGTCGAACGAGGCATGATCCTGTCGAGTGGATCGACCCTGAAGCTTGACAGGACTCTCAAACAGAACGGCTCGAAACCTATCGCGGGTGGCGGAACGAGAACCGTAAATGAGCTCGAACGTGACCATATCCTCAAGATCGTCGAGGAGTGTGGGTGGAGGCTCAAGGGTGAGGGCAACGCTGCGGAGCAGCTAGGACTCAAACCGAGCACTCTGCGTTACCGTATGCGAAAGCTCGGAATCACGCGGCCCGAAATCAATGGCTGACGTTCCCACGGAGTAGCGCAACCTCCAGGGGGCAAAGCTCCCGGGGCAACAATTGGCCCCGAGTGCCAAATACTGCCCCTTCGCGCCCACGGCGGGCGAACCGGGGCTCGGCAGCCGTGCTCCGCTTTTCTTAGGCAACACTAAAACAATCCTACAACCGAGCGTCCTTGCCGCGCTGTGGCCAGGCGCCTGGCACCCTAGGTGCTACCTGACGCATAAGGGCCGGAGTGATCGGGTACTTTTCCCCAAGAAACCGGGATCGCTCTACCATCTGTCGAAGGT
>PIVZ01001583.1 GCA_003354045.1 bacterium | reverse complement strand
ACGGTGCTGACCCTCAGCGAGGTCGACAGCATCAGCGGCGGCCCGGGGAACTACCAGGTCAAGGTCAACCAGACCCCGCGCTTCATCAGCGAGAAGTGCACCTGCTGCGGCGAGTGCTCGGCGGCCTGCTCGGTCGAGGTGGACGATCCGCACAACTACGGCATGACCAAGCGCAAGGCCATCGACCTGCCCCACGACATGGCCTTCCCGTACATCTACGACGTCGCGCCAGGCTTCGAGGACGATGCCGCGGTGAAGGAAGCCGCCGCCGTCTGCAAGTACGGCGCGGTGGACTGGGACGAGACGCCGGTCACCCACGAACTGACCGCGGGTACGGTCGTCTACGCCACGGGCTGGAAGCCTTACGACAAGTCCAATCTCGAACTCCTGGGCGGAGGGCGTCTCGACGACGTCATCAGCAACGTCGAGATGGAGCGCCTCGCTTCTCCCGGCGGCCCCACCGGCGGCAAGATCCAGCGCCGGTCCAACGGCGAGGAGGTCACCAGCGTGGCCTTCGTGCAGTGCGCGGGCAGCCGCGACGAGCT
>PIVZ01001582.1 GCA_003354045.1 bacterium | reverse complement strand
CGGGTCGATGGCGGAGGTACGCCGACGGAGGATATTCCGGATGCACCGGAGACGATCTCTGTCTCTGGTCCCGAGTTCGTGAAACTGATGCAGGACGGCGTCGAGGGCATGACCGATGCCGAAGTGCAGGAGCTGCTTGAGAAGGTGCCGGCCGTCGAGGAGCAGATAGGAGAGGCTGCGGCACTCGGCACTGATATTGAGATCCCGTTCGACGACTACATCGGGCACATTGCCCGCACGGATCTCGGCGTCGCGATGCGGCCGGACATCACCGCTGAGGCCGGCGCCATGTCTGACCGGCAGGCGATGTCGTATCTCGAGAACAGGCTGAGCAAGAGAGACGAGAGCGCGGAACTGACTGAGGAGCAGCAATTCGATCAGGACCTCGAGGATGAGATTCTGAAGCAGCGCGAGGCGCAGCTTCGCAAAGAGTGGCCGGGGCAAGAGTCGAAGTTCTACGCGAGGCTCGATCTCGCACGGCTGCGTGCTGATGCCGATCGCGCGGGTGTCGGGCTTCGTGAATGGATCGAGTACGGCGGCACGCG
>PIVZ01001581.1 GCA_003354045.1 bacterium | reverse complement strand
GACCGTCTCGCCCTCGGCGAAGTCGATGTTCACACCGCGCAGGGCCTGTACACTGACACTGCCGCCGGGCAGGTTGTAGGTCTTGTGCAGGTTTTGGACGCTTGCGATGAGCACGGGGTCGTGTTGGGCTTTCTACTGGGTCCGTTTCCTGCCGCCGCCACTGCGACCACGCATGCCGCGGCGCGGTTGACCGCCCGACTTCGGGGCCTGCCGCTTCATCTGCGCTCCCGCAGCCGGCCCGCCTTGGGCCGGTCGCGCGCCCATCCCCGGAGGACCGCGTCGCGCTGCGGGCGGGAGATCAGGCACGAGGCGTGTGTGTTCATCCTCGAACGCCAATAGAATCTTCTGGTCGACCTCGAGGCCGTCCGTGATTTGCACCCAATCCGAGCCGATGGAGCCGAGTTGCACCTCTATCGGTTCGATGGCGCCGGCGCCGGTAACGAACGTGTAGCGCCTGCCACCCTTGCTGTAGATGGCCTGCACGGGCACAGCCGTGACCTTCTGGACTTCCTCGACGAGGATTCGGGCGTGGGCCGTCACGCTGG
>PIVZ01000735.1 GCA_003354045.1 bacterium | reverse complement strand
CGGGCCCCGGCCAATCGGAGCACCGATCAGGAGGAGATGTCTAGGCGGGGAAGAACCAGAGCGTCCACAGGCAGAGATGAACGAAAGCGATGATCCAGAAGAACGAACTGAAGCTCTACTTGAGCGTCTTGTGACGCCGCGCGTGCTGGGCGAGCAGGGCTCCGGGCCAGCCGCCGAGGATCTCCAGGGTGTGGAGGGGGGTCTCCGTGACCCGCCACTGTGCGGTCTCGGCGCGACGCTTGTCGGTCCAGTAGAAGGCGAAGGTGAGCAGGCTCATGAACAGGTACACGCTCAAGGGCAAAGGCAGCCAGATCATTTCCAGGAGATCGGCAAGAAACACGCCGAGGCACATGCCCGTGATCGTGAAAGAGAATACGCTTTGCTGTTCGGGCGTGAGTCCGGAGAGTTTGGCGGTTGCCGCCTTTGGCCGCGAAGTGCCCTCTTCGACCTCGTAGAAGACTTCGTCTCCCACGCCCGGACGGCGGCCTTTCCCGGGGAAGCGGCTTATATGTACGAAGACGTCAGGACCGCCGTCGCCCGGCTTGATGAAGCCGTAGCCCCTACCGTCGTTCCATTTGATCAGCGTGCCGCGTTCCATGGGCGTTCTTCAGGGTTCAGGGTTCGGAGTGGCCCGCGGTCCGGGGCGTTGAGCAACGCACCCCGCTACTTCTCATACTCGGAATTGAGACCAGGAGCCAGAGGATTCGCAGCAAAGACTTCCCCCGTGGCCCGGGCAGGGCCTTGCCGCTGGCGACCGGCCTTGCCGGCGGGGTTCGACCGGCACCGTGCGGTGTCAGGGGCGGTGCGGGCCCGGCCGTTGTACCGGCTCGCGGGTTGATCTATGCGGGCTATATGGGCGCAATCATTGAAATTCTCGGCCTGTTTCTGCTTCTCGGAGTCTGCCTCCTCGGCCTGATCTCTCTTGCTTTGGGGCTTCCCGGCACCTTCATCATCCTCGGGGCGGCTCTGGTGTATGCCTGGGCGACCGGCTTCTCGGTGGTCGGCTGGGCGACCCTGGGGTGGATGACGGCCATGGCGGTGGTCGCCGAGGCCATCGAGTTCTTCGCCGGGACGGCGGCAGCCGCGGGTACGCGGCCCTCCAGGCGGGTGACGGTCGCAGTCCTGGCGGGCGGATTGGTCGGCGGCCTGCTGGGGACACCCTTCCTTTTCGGCCTCGGCGCCCTGCTCGGCGCGTTGCTGGGCGCTTTTGCCGGTGCCGCGTTCGCAGTGGCTTCGGAAGGCGGGTCGGCTGGCGACGCATTGGCCACCGGTCTTGCGGCGTTTCGCGGACGACTTCTCGGATTCATAGTCAAGGCCGGGATCGCCGTGGCCATGGTCGTGGTGCTGCTGGCGGCTTTGTTCTAGCGTACCCGGTTACCGGCCGAGCAGGGACGCGACCGTCTCGCCTTCTTCGACGACGCGATTGACGAACTCCTCGAAGGCCGGTCTCAAGCGGTACCCCCTGCGCACGGCTAGCTTGACGGGGAGAGCGGGAAGCTCGGCGGGCGTCGTCTCGAGTCCGGCCGCGTCTCGGTCACGCAGTGCCAGCACCGGCGCCAAGCCCACGCCCACTCCTGCGGCCGCGTAGGAGAGCAACAGCGATACGCTGGAAACGTCGATGGTCGAAGTTGGCTGCAGACCCCGTTCCAGCAGGTACCCGTCGAGCGCCCGCCGTCCCAGGCTTTCCGGCGCCAGGCGCAGCAGCGGCTCGCGTCCGATCCGCTCATCTATGTTGCGCGTCTCTTGGTGTGCGGGCGCGACCCAGCAGAATGCCTGGTCGAAGAGCTTTCGTTCCTCGAGTGCCGGGTGCTTTTCGGTGGAGCTGATGATCGCGATGTCCACTACACCGCGCTCGAGCAAGACAGCCGATTCGGCCGAGTGAGCAGTGACGATCTCAAAGCGAAGCGGGGCGCCCGACTCGGTCATCTCACGCACCGCAGGAGCGAGAAGCGCCTTACCCAGGTAGTCGCTGGCAGCCACTCGAACGATGGCAAGCGGGGAGCCGCCGAGCTCACTGAGCAGCGCGTAGACCGACTCCGCCTCATCGAATAGGCGGCTCACGGGGCCCAGAGCCGCTTCGCCTGCGGCCGTTAGCCGCACGCCGCGTCCCGCGCGCTCGAAGAGTTCCACGCCGAAGGAGTCGGCGATCCGGTGGAGCTGCTGGCTTACGGCCGAAGGAGTCTTGTGAAGCGCCTTTGCCGCGGCGGCCACCGAGCCCTGTCTTGCCACCACCAGGGCATCGTAGAG
>PIVZ01001580.1 GCA_003354045.1 bacterium | reverse complement strand
CCGGATAGACGTTCTCGGCGGCTCGCAGAATCAGGTCGCGTTTGCGTGAGGCGATGTATAGCCGGCCGTCCTCCATTCGTCCGAAGTCGCCGCTTTGCAACCAACGGCCTGGCCCGATCCGCCGGAAACCGCACCCCATCAAGATTCCTCGACGAACGGGTTCTCCGTGTCGCCCACCAGGACGTGCTTCATGACCTTGCCGGCGGCGTTTCTCGGCAGCGGCTCGGTGCGAAGCTCCCAGTGGGCGGGAACCTTGAAATAGGCCAGGCGGTCGGTAACCCAGGCGTGCAGAGCCTCCGTGTCCGGGCTCTTCCCGCTGACCGGCACCACGATCGCCTTGACTTCCTGGCCAAGCTCCTCGTGCGGCACCCCCACCACTGCCGCCTCGGCGACCTCCGGGTGGGCTTCCAGGCAATGCTCTATCTCGACCGGATAGACGTTCTCGGCGGCTCGCAGAATCAGGTCGCGTTTGCGTGAGGCGATGTATAGCCGGCCGTCCTCCATTCGTCCGAAGTCGCCGCTTTGCAACCAACGGCCTGGCCCGATC
>PIVZ01001579.1 GCA_003354045.1 bacterium | reverse complement strand
ACCACGACCGCCCCGGTCTTCTTGTCGAAGGAGGCCTTGCACTTGATCGCGGCGTTGGCGGGTGAGGCGACGAGCGAAGCAGCGCAAACGGCGACGAGAAACGCAGCGAAAGGCTGCAGGGAGAGAGAGGAAGCGCAGAGGCGGGTTCGTTTCATTGCGGTGATCTCCTCGAGCTTCGTCATTCTAACGGGCGGGTGCGTGCTCCAGCAAGCCGGCTTTTGCCATTTGCAGGTGCATTCGTCGATTCGGCCGCTGTTCGGCGAGAGCCTCGGCAAGTCTCGACCCATCTCCACCTGCGGGGTCCGGGTGGTGCGCTCGCGTATTGGGCAGTTTCAGCGCGACGAAGGTAGGCTCTGCCACCACGGGGTCTCGAAGGGCTCACGCTCGACGATCGTGGCGCAGTGAAGCTCTCCGGCCCGGTCGTGGTAGGTCCACCATTCGTCCACGAAACGCGCCGCCTCCCCGACCGCCTGGCGTACCGTCCATTCGAATGGATCGTGACCGGCGACTTCGACGGCGGGGCCGCAGTGTGTGGGCCGGAAGACGTG
>PIVZ01000155.1 GCA_003354045.1 bacterium | reverse complement strand
CGAGCCGATCAATGGCGTGATGGTCGCCCAGGTAAACACCACGACCGGAGCGGACAAGAAGGCCGGGCGCGGAATCTGGAAGGGGAGCCTGGTGCGCGACCTCGAGGGCCAGGTCCATCCGCCCGAGCTTCAGCAGGAAATCCTGGCCTCTGTGCCCGAGGTGGAAAAGAACCTGAGCGGCATCGCCGAAACGATTTTTGGCAAGTTGCCGCCGACAGCAGATCCAATCTTCCCGTTGCTGTGGAAAGACAGCCTGTGGTCACTTCGTGCGGATGCCATCTACGAAAGGGTTGCGTTGCACCTCCTCGACGATCGCGACCCCTTCGATTTCCTGGCCGTCTACTTCGGCGGCACGGACGTACTGGGGCACCGTTTCTGGCGCTACACGTATCCCCAGCACTTCGTAAACCAGCCGAGCGAAGCGGCCCGCACCGCCTACGGCAAGGTGCTGGCCTCGTACTACGGGCACATGGACTCGGTAATCGGCAAGCTCATCGAGGCCGCGCCCGCCCGTAGCGCCGTCTTCATCGTAAGTGACCATGGTATGGCGCCGGTCAACCGCCGCGGTTCCTTCAGCCCGGGGGAACCGCTCGGCAAGTTGAGGTCGGGGGGGCACAACGACGCTCCGGCCGCTTTCTTCCTGGCAAGCGGCAGCGGAATCCGTCGGCCGGCCGACAGTGCCAAGAACGAGCGCACGCTTTTGGACAAGGATGTGCCCGAATTGGGTTCGGTTTACGACGTGACTCCGACTCTGCTCGCGTTTCTCGGAATACCGATAGGGAAAGACATGCGCGGCTTCCCTCTGCGTGACGTGATCGACCGAGACTACCAGCGAGCGCGCCCATTGAGCTTCGTCGATAGCCACACCGAGCCAGGCTGGCGCAAGCATCGCAATCTGACCGATGCCCCACCGCTAAACGTCGAACGGCGCCTCGATCAACTACGCGGGCTCGGCTACATCGAATAGGAGCTTGCGTGCGAGGCCCGCGCCCCGACCGGATGCGGTGCGCGCAAACGGACTGCTGAGTCAGCGAATGCGTACCAGCGAAAGGGCCCGGCTGTCGCGATCGAGAAAGGCGTAGCCTACGCGTCCGCCCACGACTTCGACGGCCACGACTATGTCCGGATCCTTGAAGGCTACTGTGGCCGGGTCACCGCAGGCCTCGGCCCTCTCGTAGAGGAAGGTCCCGAGGGCGCGCTCCACGGCCGGATGCTCGAGCCGGCCCTTCAATCCACGTAGGCGAGCGCGCACAAAGAAGCTGCGGCCGGCGAGACGTGGGCCCATCTCTTCGAAGGCATCGCACAGGGTCTCGGTGACGTCGTCTCGCTCGAACGGCAGAGTGTCTTCCACCGGTAAGACGCGCCCCAGGAAAGCAGTGAGGCTCGAACCTCCGCCGCTGTCTTCTCTCCGCAGGGTCTCGAGAAAATCCCCCGCGCTCTCGAGCATACCGACGACCACGCGCGGGTAGCCCGAGGTACGAAACTCCCCGAATTGACGAAGCGCGGCCATCGCCTTGCCAGTCGAGCCCTCGCGGGCCACCGCCAAGAGATTCCAGCCTCGCGTATCTTCGGACCGGTATTGCACGGCGAGATTATGGGACGGCTAGGGCGTGCCTACAACATGGAGCGCCCGAGCCGATGAGCACCGGGGGCTCAGTCCCCCCACCGCGGGGATGCCGGGGAGGGGCCGGGCTTGGCCATGAACGGTCAGGCGGCGGCTGGACACCTGGGTGCGCCTCCGTTAATGCTCGCCCATGGTTGCGTCGATGAGACTCCTGATGGCAGCAACGCTGATACCGGCGGCCGCGCTGATCGCCGTCGGCTGCGGAGCAGGCGGAGGGACGAAGACGGCGCTTCCGTCGGGCCCGCACACTGACGCACCGCCCGGCAACCAGATCCTCTACGTAACCATGGCGCGCACCGACCGAGTGGAGGCATACCGGCTCGGCAATGACGGCCTGTTGCCCGAGGCGCCGTTCAGTTTCATCGAGCTCGTGGACAACCCACGCCGCCTGACCCTTGGTGACGGTATTCTCTACGTCGCCATGGCCGATCGCATGGTCTCCCTCGAACTGGGCACCGACGGCAGCCTCCCCGAAGAGATAACCGCCTCTACCGACTCTGTAATCGGCAGCGACCCACATGAGCTGTTGGTGCGCAACGGCATGCTCTACGTCGCCTCGGCCGGCTTCGAGCGTATGGAGGCCTACAAACTCGACGACGACGGCCACGTACCGCTCGCAATCGACTCCGCCGGACGCGGCGAGTCGTTTTCCGACTATCGCACCTTCGACATCGCCGGGGACTTTCTCTACGCAGCCGCCTCCGGCTCGGCGATCGTCGATACCTTCTTGCTCGAGCCTGACGGCGCCATCCCGCTGGTCGCTGAGGACCAGGAGCCAGAGACCGTTGTCTACCGGCCCGACGACTTGACCATCGACAGCGGCGTCGTCTACGTGACCTCGGGCAACGATCGGGCCATCCATGCTTACCGCATTGACGAAGACGGTCTACTGCCGTTCGAAGAGGACTCCGAGACCCGGCCCAATTCTTTCTACGCGGAACTCCTGGTCGCGGGAGATCTGCTCTACGCGTCGGCCTTCAACGCGGGGCGCATCGATGTTTACGAAATTACCGCCGCCGACCGCATGTTGGTCGAACAGGGGCCGGTGACTTCGACCTACGCGGACACGGCGGCATTCCCGAATGCCTTCGCGGTAGCCGAGAACATCCTCTATGTGGCCCAGGCCGGCCTCGACAGAGTCGATGCGTATATTCTCGACGGCAACGGCTTCCCGAGCCAATTCCCGTCGAGCAGCACGCGAACCGTCGAAGGCTCATTTCCCACAGATGTCGAGATCATGGTGTTGCCCTGAGCCCCAGAGGCCCGACCGCGTGCTACGCGGGTGCCTCGGTGTTGTATATGGGCCGTCCGCGAGTCCGCCACGCCAGGTAGCCCGCCGTCGACACTATCAGCGCCACGACCACCGCCACTGCCAGAAAGACGTGGGCCAGCGAGAAGTAAGTAATGAACCCTTCGATCCCACGCACCGCAAGCGAGCCGATACCGAAGACCACCGCGAACTTCAGACCATAGCCCGTACTGCGCCAGCGCTCCGGCGTAAAGCGGGCCACCAGACTGTTCTCGATCGGTTGCATGCCGAGGCTGAAGAAGATGAAGGCCGCAGCCGCGAGCATCAGCGGTGCACCCGACAACGCCGCCATCGCCAGCACAAAGGGCAGACTGAGCGCGTGGAACGTGATGTAGAGCCTGCGCAGGTCGTAGCGGTCGGCAAGCACACCGCCTACGTACTGTCCGACCGTGCCAAGTAGATAGACGAGCGACGTCGCGAGGCCGTGGCCCATGAAAGCCACCCGCTCGGCGAAGTAAGCCGGCTGGGCAACTGTGTTGGCGCGGTAGGTCAGTCCGCCGAGCATCATCGCCACCAACAGAATCGAGAACAGCACGAGCCGCTCGCGTGGCTCGTGTGTGGCGCCGTGGCCCTCATCGTCGTTCGGGACTGGCTCGTCGATATGAAGGAACGATGCGGCCACGCCCATCAACAACAACACCAACCCGACGGCTAGGTACGCACCGCGCCAGCCCCACCAGGTGGCCGCGAGCTCGGCAGCCAGCGGCGCGCATGCTACTCCCAAGTTGCCGGCAACACCGTTTATCCCGAGCGCCCTTCCACGGGCGGCCACCGTACGCGAGATGAGACTCAGCCCGGCCGGATGGTAAAAACTAGCAAACAACCCGACCGCAGCAAGCATGACCGCGAGCATCGGACCGGGCTCTGCCATGGGCACCATCATCATAGCCGCGCCGACACCCAATGCGCCGGCACGCACCACCCAAAGCGCGCGTATGTGATCGGTAAGAAAACCGACAGGTAGAGCGCCAAAGCCGAAGATGAAGTAGCCAGCGAAGCTCCAGGCGAGCACCGTTTCCAGAGGAAGGCCTTCCTCGCGAGCGAGGATGACTGCAATCGTCGGAAACACGAGCATCGCAACGTGCGCCCCGAAGTGACCGACTGCCGCAAGCTCGAGAGTATGTCGCTCGTTGGTGGTGAATCGCATGGAGACTGGGGTGGTTAAGGCTCTCACACCGACGGCGGGCAACAAAGAGCCCACAATGTCGGCTCCATGGAGCCGACCAAAGCTCTACGGGGCCGCTGCCGCCTTGCCCGGCGCGGTGGCTCCTTGCTGCTCCGCGTCTTTCTCCTTCTCGTACCATTCGGGACGCGTCTCGACGGCGCGCGGCATCTGGTAGGTAAAGCCCGGCTTCGAGTTGAGTATGCGAACGTGACTGACCCGCTCGCCTTCGTAGGTCATGACGAAGTTGTAGCCGATCAGCATACGCGCCAGCACCTTCTCGAACGGCACACGGTGTACCGACATACGCACCGGTCGGGTCAGCGGAGGGATCGTCGAATAGGTCGGCCCATCCACCTCCTCCAGGAGCGAGAAGACATCCGTTGCAACAACATTGTCGATATACATCGACCAGAGATGTCCTGCATGCTTCTTCACGTAGATGGGGGAACCGCCTGCGGCGAGCACTTTGACCTCCCCGGCGCTTGCTCGCCCCGGTACCAGCACCGTCGCCACAAGCATGAGAGAAGTGACAGTCACCAAGAGGGCAATGCCGGCCACCGCGAAGGCAGCACCTCGCAGACAGAGCGACGTACCCTCTGCGCTCCCGACACACGAGCGCAATTCGGGAACATCGAGCCTCTGGCACGTTCGCTTCATCGCCCACCAACTCTACGGGCAGCCTTGACCGTCCATTTCCACGCAACGTCAGCCGGCCGCTCCTCATATCGTAGGTGAGGCGAGCATTCTAAGCGACTCGCGATGAGCCCTGCCGCAAATGACCGGCTCCTGAGTGACCATTTGTTACCAGTTCCGACTTTTCGTAGCTCACCTCCTCGTCAATCTACGCACCATCACGCAACCGTACCCGTTACCTTCTCTCACTCGAGGCCCCCTTCCGTTAGCCCGAACTATTCATGAATCACTCCGCTACGGCGTACACTCGCTCACCATCTCGGGCCGTCCTCACTCTTCGGGAAAAAGGGACAGGTAGCCGCCACACCACCGCCCTGCCACCGCCCGAACGCGCACGCATTTGCACTCCGCCCGGCCACGCGCCAGCGACAACCGGTGACCGCCACACCACCGCCCTGCCACCGCTCGAACGCGCACGCATTTGCACTTCGCCCGGCCACGCGCCAGCGACAACCGGTGGCCACCACACCACCGCCCTGCCACCGCTCGAACGCGCACGCATTTGCACTCGACGTGTGCAGACAGCCACGGGCACCCCTGACGCACGCGACAGCGTGGGGTGGCATAGTCTGACCGGTATCGTCATCGCCCCGGTCTCATAGGTACATTCCTGAAACACTCTCATGTGCAGCGAACATAAGGCGAAACCGAATCGAGCTCAATGACACCGATGTAATACAGGTGCTCGCCTCGCAGAGGGCTCCCTAGACGCTTCTGCAGGCGACAGCAGGTGGCTCCATCCGACCGCGGCTGGTCCCCCATCTGGGCCGCCGCTCGAGCCGCTCAGCCTGACTTCTGGGTGCGCAAGTAGAGAGTACGCCTACGATCCCGCGCGCTATTCCATTTGAGTGATGGAAAACCGGAAAGCGATGGCTAGCACCGCCTCGGTATTCTATATCTTACTACTGAACCCGCCCATGAGTGAGAAAGCCAGCAACCGTCGCAAACCGGTCTTGGACCGGTCCATTTTGGTGGTCGAGGACGACCCCGACATCCAGGCGATGACGGTCGCCGTCCTCGAGAATGCCGGCGCCAAGGTTGCGACGGCTGCCTCGGCCCGCGAGGCGCTCGAAGTGATGCGCGAGTCCAAGTTCGATGCAGTCCTGCTGGACTGGAATCTCTCGGACATCACCGGGTCAGCGTTATTGGAATCCATGCGAGAACGCGATCCCGAGCTTTTCGCGAGATGCGCCGTAGTCACGGGCGATCTCATGAGCATCCCCGGACAGCACGAGGCGGAGCGATTCGGACGCCCGGTGCTGGCCAAGCCATTCCGGCCGTCACAACTAATAGACACCGTGACGAGCATCCTTTCTCATCAGAGCAAGGGTCACTGACGAGCCTGGAGCCCACCTCCGCGGACAGAGGCGTGGCCGTGCATACGCGTACGCTGCACGTCTGCTAAAACGCAACGCCGCGGGCCAATGGAGCCGCAGAGCTCCACTGGCCCGCGTAACGATCCGCCGACTACCTCACAGGCTCCACCTCAGCGACCGCTCCCCACCCTTACCTGACTGCGCAGCTCAGAGAGCGTCTTCGGACCGATGCCTGTCACGCGCTCCAGATCGTCTACAGAACCGAAAGCTTTGCGCTTGCGCTCCTCGACTATGGCGGCCGCTTTGGTGGCGCCGATGCCTGGCAGCGCGGCCAGCTGCTCTACCGACGCGGTATTGACATCGACCTTCGTAGCGCCGGCCAGCGCCAACCCGGGCCCGGCCAGCATCAGCCCCAGCATGGCCACCACCAGCACGCGCATCGCGCGCCGCCTCGTCGTTCCCGTCGGCGCCAGGGCGCCTCTCGGTGCACTCAATGAAAAAGTCTGCATTACACTTACCTCCCTAGTCCTGACCTTCGTCGGACAGTGTTCGCCGTCCCCATATCGCGACGGCGGTTCTCGTATGCGCCAAGACTATGGAAGAAAGGTGGCCCGCCGCTCAACGACAGAGGTGTCATTGTTACTCGGCAGTGACAGAAGACGCCGCCAACGATCCGCAGCCGGCGCCATGACAGGAAGCCGGAGCCGCCGCCCCAGCAGGAAACTGAAACCCGCGCATCAGCAGGAAGCCGAAGCCCGCGCACCGAGAGAAAGCCGGAACCCGCGCACCAGCAGGAAGCCGGAGCCTGCGCCCCAGCAGGAAGCCCAAGCCGGCGCGCCGCTCGGACGCCGGCTCAATTCCCTCGCGCGAACTGCGAGAAGCGGTTCTTGTACTCTGGGTGGACCCAGAAGCCGAAGTGCTCGCTTACATCCACGGCACTCATTCCGGCGTAACCGCCGGTAAGCCCCTTCGATCCGACTGCACGTCCGCGGGCCACCAGCCTGAAGCCAACGTCGAGAACTGCGTCCGACTTGCAGTAGTAGACGTAAGTCGAGCCGCGCGCGAGCCCGGCAAGCTTGGGGGCGACATCACGCTCGCGACAGGCCGGCGCGCACAGATGGATCTCGTCGGGCCGCTGCCGCCCGGCAAGAGAGGAGGATGCCTCGATGATATGACGGCAGCCAAGCGAGTGGGCGACCACGCGCACTCGCTCGTAACGCGAGCGCAGCTTGGCGAGCCTCTCGGCGAGCATATGGGCGCGCTGCTCGGCTGCCTGCACGGCCATCGCATACTGGAAGAGAAAGCGGCCGACGACTTGCACCACCTCTTCGGCCGCTATCAGCCCCACGGCCGGCCCCAGGCCGGCCATCCGCCTGACGTTGCGCGACTTCTGGTAGACACGCCATGCGCCGGCAATGGAGGTGGCCACGGGTAGTGGAACGGTACGGAACCGACCGGACGGCCACGAGTATCCGTAGGCCCGCGGCCCCCAGTTCTTTGCCGCAACGAGCGTTCGATGGGTCTCGAGCCAGGCGTCGAAGTGGTCAGGCTTCTCGCCGCGGGCAAGAAAACCCCTGACGTAGATCGTGACCTCGCGGTCGTCGGCGTGCGAGTGAGCCAGCCGAACGAATCTCTCCGTCGCGCGCTTCTCCTTCGGGCTTGCGGCGGACCTGCGGCCTTGCGCACCGCGCTTGGATCCGCGCATCGCCCCTTTGCCAGCCCCACCCCCGCCGCTCGCCGCAACACCGCTCGTATCCCCTCCCCTACCGCGCACGCCGGCCGCACTCCCCCCCTTGGCTCCGCGAACACGCGGTGCTCGGTCGTCTCCGTCCTTTCGGTCGCTCGCAGGCGACTTCGACCCGGCGAGCCGCAGGAGTGTTTCGAGAGCGTCAGCCATGACTCACTAGCCACCTATAACGGCAACCCGCGCACAAGCGTATCGTCGGACGACGCGGAGCGCCTCGAGTGCCTGCTCCCGCGGAACGTCGCCGCCACCGCAACAAGATATTCGCAGACGATACCCTCACCACGTTCACAACTCCTTTACCCTGTGTTAGGGAGTCGGTGTGGCGAGCGAGAAAGCAGGCGCGCGCGTAGCAGCGCTAAGGGGCGAGATCGACGAGCACAACCGTCGCTACTACTTACTCGACGCCCCGGCCATAAGCGACGCCGACTACGACGAGCTGCTGCGCGAGCTCGACAAGCTCGAAGAGGCCCATCCGGAGTTCGCGACGGCCGACTCACCCACACAACGGCCCGGCGCGCCGCCACTCGACAAATTCGAAGCCTCCGCGCACCTGCGGCCGATGCTCTCGCTGTCGAACGTCTTCGACTCGGCCGAGCTGGAGGAATTCTTGGAGCGCGTCGGCAAGGCGCTCGGCGACGATGAAGTCGTCTACGTGCTCGAGCCAAAGCTCGACGGCGTCGCCATCAACCTTCTCTACGAACAAGGCCGCCTGGTAGACGCCGCCACTCGCGGCGACGGCGCCACCGGCGAGAACATAGCCGAGAACGCCCGGACGGTGCGCAGCGTTCCCCTCGACCTCGATTGCGCCTCCGGCGCGGTGGCCCCCACGCGGGTCGAGATAAGAGGCGAGGTCGTCATCGCAAAGTCCGACTTTGCCCGTCTCAACCAACAGCGCGAGGAAGAAGGCGAGCCGGTGTTCGCCAACCCCAGGAATTCGGCTGCCGGCTCGCTGCGCCAGCTCGACTCCGCGATCACTGCCGCCCGTCCCTTGGACCTTTTCGTGCACAGCCACGGACTGATCGAACCGGCCGACTTCGAGACTCACTCGGCCTTCTTGGCAGCGGCCGGGCGCTGGGGCTTTCGGGTGCATCCGCTGGTGCGCAAGGCGCGCACCCTTGATGAAATCGTCGGCTACCACGAGAGACTCAGCGAGCGCCGCGAAGAGATCGAGACCGATATCGACGGCGTGGTGATCAAAGTAGACAGCTTGGACCAGCAGGCGCGTCTGGGTGAGCTCTCTCGCTCGCCGCGTTGGGCCACGGCCTTCAAGTTCAAACCGCGCCAAGGCGTCACGCGAATCAACGCCGTGACCGCTTCTATTGGACGCCTCGGGACCCTCACTCCGGTGGCCGAGCTCGAGCCCGTCGAAATCGGCGGAGTCACCGTGTCGAATGCGTTGGGGACGGTGGCGAT
>PIVZ01000003.1 GCA_003354045.1 bacterium | reverse complement strand
AGCGCGCCGAGTGCGCCGCCGAGTACGCCGCCAAGCGCGCCGAGCGCGCCGCCGAGTCCGACGCCAAGTCCGCCGCCAAGCGCGCCGAGTACGCCGAGTACGCCGCCGAGTGCGCCGCCGAGTACGCCGCCGAGTCCGACGCCGAGTACGCCTGCTCGCGAGTGGCCTCACCGCGCGCGAATGCTCGCGACATCGCGATGCAATCCCGCACGCGAGCATCGTCTGGAAAATGGACTTCGAAATTCGGCAGCACCCGCTCCGCACAGTCCGCAGCGAACAGCCTTGCCGTCTTGTCGTTCCACGTTTCGAAGCGTCGAATCAGCCGCGCCTCGCGGACAACGATCTTGTCATCCCCGTCGATGCGCTCGCCGCGTGCTTCGGCCTCGTAGATTTCGGCATTGAGCCAATCGAGCAAGTCCTGCTCGCGGCATAGATGAATGCCGTTGGCGCACATGACGAGATCGCCTTCGGCCTTCAGCCACTCATTCAGCGGCGGCCACTTGTAGTCCGCATACGGAGATATGCCGTCCTCGCGCAGAACCTTGAACAACCGCTCGGTCATTGAATCCTCCCGATGTAGAACAGCCCGAATATCACGAACGTCAAGATGATGGCGATGGCCACGAGTGCGTCGACTATCGATTCGCGCATCAGGCCACCACCGCCAGCGCGTAACAATACGCCTCGTCCGCAGCGCAGTCGTAACAGAGCGGTCCGTTCGTGTAGACGACGCTCGCCTTGATCTCGGCCTTCTCGCCGCAGCGCCACTCTTCGCGGTCGAGCGCATCGCAGCGGCGGCAGCAGTGCAGGACGAGCGTGCCAACCTCATTGCTGTAAGGCGGGCCGCCAGACATGCGCCACTCTCGGATCACGAGGTAGGGGTTCTGTTGGATCTCGCAGAAGAGGCCCGCCGCGCGGCCGGGGTTGCCGCTCGATTCTTCGACGACCCAATCCACGAAGGCATCGTGGTCGTCCGTGACGGTGATGAACAGCGGCTCCGTCTTGATCACCATCGCCGCGTGAGCCGCGCAGCCGGGGCAGTCGTCGAGCTCGAGGCCGTGCTCGTGGCAGATGTCCGGCTCGTCGTCGTTCGGGCATCCGTTGCGGTGGAATCGGCTGAAGCAATTGGGGCAGATCGGGTTGGGCATTTCATCTCCTCGGTTGACGGACGTTTAGCAGACCTAATCGGCCTCCGCTCAATTTAATTGAGCCTTTTCTGAAAAAGTTTCGTTGCACGGGGCTGAGTGCGCTGCTACACACGCCATATGGAAAATCCCGTACTGGCTCTCCGCACCCACCTCGGTATCTCGCAGAAGGGCATGGCCGATGACCTCGGGTTTGCTCCGAGTCGCATCTGCCAGATCGAAACCGGCGTCGCTCCGGCGGGCTCCCGATTTGTGTCAAAGCTGTGGAAGACGTACCCCAAGCAGTTGAAAAGGCTGAAGATTTCGCCGCTTGACGTGGTGAACTGGGAGAGGCCGGGGACGTGACCGACATCCGCCTAGACGACCCCGACCTTGCCGAGAAGCTCGAATCCGCCCTCGCGCACAAGCCCTACCGCTCGCCCAAGCCCGGCGAGAAGTTCAGGCGGGTGGAAATCCTCTCGGGTCTGGAGATGATGGGGATAGTGCTGGATCCGCCGGTCCGGAAGCGGCGGGGTTGGTGGTGGTGGAGATGGCGGTGAACCAGCCCCGGCTCGTCAACGCGACGAGGGTGACGGGAATCTTTGCGCGGGAGCCTGTTTCGAAAATCGACCGCGCAACACGGCAGGTGCGAATCCTGCGGGCTGGTGAGATTTATGAACGGCGATAATATGGATTGGAAGCAAAGAAATCCGGAACGCGCCCGTGAACTCAACCGCGAAAACAACAGGAAGTGGCGAGCGACAAAACCCGAAGGGGCGCTGGATGCGTCACGGCGTTGGCGGAAGAATCACCCAGACAAATATCGAGAGACTAGGAATGAATGTGTCCGCAAATGGCGGCAAAGAAATCCGGAAAAGAGGAAAGCCCACAAGCGCGTTGCCACGGCCTTAAAGAACGGCTGGCTGGAAAAGTCCCCATGCGTCGGTTGCGGGAACCCCAAGGTAGAGGGGCACCACGACGATTACGGTAAACCTCTCGCGGTTACGTGGCTCTGCCGGGCGTGCCATGCGAAGCACCACCGAGTTATCAATCCCGCCGCCGTTCACCTTTTCGATGAGGCGTAGGTGAGGTATCATCCCTAGCGATGCGTCAGTCTCACGAATACTTCAGCGCGGCCCTGGGCGTCGGTCATCCGACACGGCGCATCAGCCTGGGGCCGCGCTTTGCATTTGAGGGGCGAGCGTGATGCGGAAAAGCGATAGCGGGATTGTCTACTTCGTGGCGGCAGGTGATGATGCCGTCAAAATAGGAGTGTCAAACAGCCCGCGCGGCGTGGCTTCCAGGGTTCAGACCATGCAGACCGGAAACCACAATAAACTCAACGTAGTTGGCTTCATACGAGCATCGGCACACAGGGAGCTCGAATCAGCCATCCACCGCCACTTCGCCGATGAGCGCATCCGTGGCGAGTGGTTCTCAATATCGGACGGTATCATGGGCCTTCTCAGGCACGATGGTGTGTGTACCGGTCCGCCAAAAGAGAATGCCATCAAGCACCTGATCTGGCCGGCCGATGCCCAGAGCTAGGCCGCACGCGAAACTCCACATCTCCCTCCGATACCACCCCAAGACAGCCGCGATGTACGCCGACAATGACATGATGGCTGCCTATTCGCGTATCCTAATGCTCGCACTGGAGCGTTTTGCCCCAAATACCGGCGGGGTTTTCAGTGTGCACGACCGAGAACTCGGTGGCCTGTTCGGCAAACATCGAGCCGATGTCGCGCGGAAGTCTCTCGAACATCTCGCCGAAGTCTCGCCGATATCAGCCGAACGTTGCGGTGACTACTGGTCGATAAGAATCCCTAACCTGCGGAAAAAACAGGGATTCGACTCAAAGAACGCACCCGGAAAGTCTGCCCCAGAAGCAGAAGCATATACAGAAGCAAAAGCAGAGAAGAAACAAAGAGTGCGTGCACCAAGAGGGCCTAAGAAAAAGGAATCTCCCTGCCCAGAGGAATTGTCGGTCGGAGAGCGTGAAGCCATCGTGGTCTGGGCTGATGGCCGTGGCTTCCCACATGATCCGGCATCTCTTCGCTACGCATGGGAATCGTTCCACGAGTCGTTCAAGGGCAGCGGTACGACCAAGGCCGATTGGTATGCGACATTCCAGCGGGCGATTCGCAAGGGGTGGGTGTTCGAGGGCTTGAAGTGTTCCACGGGGAACACCCCGCAGACATTCGACGAACTACGCCTCAACGCCCGCGACGAGAAGTTGTCGCAATTTCTACAGGAGCAAACCGAGAATGAATCAACCGCCGACGATCGCGTCATTGCTCACGCTGCTGTCCGTAGCCTTTCCGAGCGGCGGCGTAGATGAGAAGCAACTCACGCTCTACGCCGACCAGTTGAAGCGAATCGACGCGGATCCGCGCGACCTGGGAGAAGCGGTCCAGCGACTGATCCACGTTCGTGAGGCTCGGACCTATCCACCGCTGGCCGAGATCCTGAAGCATCTGCGCGAGTCCCGCAGTGACCGCCTCAAAGCCCGCCAAGACGGTCCGCCACTGCTCGGCGATGGTCGCGGCATGATCCGTTTCGGGCCGCTGCACGCCCGTGAAATGCGCGTTTGGCGCAAGTTGGCTGTCCGCGGTGTGACATTTTGCGATGTCGAGGGCGTCTGGATTGAGGGCAGGCACTGCGATCATCAGCCGATCTGTCACGGTGATCGCGTGGCACTCCTCGAGGCTGAGGAGAAGCTCGCGTGGGCCGAGGCGAACCGCGAGATCGACCCGCGGCGCGCGGAGTGGCAAGGCGTGGTTGCGGGGATTGCATGAAGCGAAACACCACCGACCGCGCCTGTCAACGCTGCCGAGTCAGAAAACCGTTGGATACGCCTCGGCAGGCGCGTACAACAGAAATCCGGCCTCCCAACCTCAGCCGCTTGCAACGTTCTGGGTTGGGAGGCCGTCTAGGGCCACACTCTCAGGGGCGCGCAGGTTTGCCGGTGCAGGTTCTTACAGCCACGCCCGCAGGGTTCGACTCTCTGGCGCTCCATTTACATCCTAGCCCACATCCGGGTGATTCAGCAGCACGTCCCGTACCCAGGCCGAAACTGACGTATCGGCCCTCTTGGCTGCCTTCCGGAGCTTCGAACGCTCTGCAGTCGTGATCCTGAAGGAGAACGGCCGGGCCGAGCGAATCCAGATTCTGTACGGTGAGGGTCTAAGCAGGGACCAGATTGCGAGGCGGATGGGCCTGTCGTATGAGGTCGTGAAGAACGATCTGCTGAAGGTGCTGTGAGTATCAACCGCTGGGCAGCCAAGCGCGACCTCAACGAGCCCCTGATTTTCGAGGCCATCCGAAAAGCCGGATATGCGCTCACGCCCTGCAAAATGCCCTGTGACGCCATCGTCTCAAAATCAGGGCTGCACCACCTAGTTGAAGTTAAAGCGGCTCCTGGGCCAAAGGGCGGCGTCTCGCACGCGGTCTTGACTGAAGCACAGTCCAAAGTGGCCGCTGAGGTCGAATCAGTGGGCTGCTGCTTCCATGTAGTGCGCTCACCACAGGAAGCACTGGATCAGCTCCGCGAGTGCCACAGGAAGCATCAACCGAAGGGGATTCCCGATGCCTAGTGAGGAGGTGGAAAATGGTTAGAGACAGGTTTGGTGCGAGAATAGCCGAGGGTGACATCGTGGTTTGTACCGCCGGTATGCAGGGGCAGGCGGAAATAGATGTGGGGCTAATCACCGCCGAGGTGTTGGCGACAGCCGAGCCCGGCAAATCAGCCAATCAGGTGCTCGTGAAGTTCAGGCCATCGGTCCAGCGCACGAATATGGAGTTCAATTTCGAGAAGTGGTTGGACTGCGAAAACGTCATACGCGACCCGCGGTTTTACCGCAAGGGAGAACCTGCCGAGCCGAGAACGTGACTAATATCCGAACCTGGCGCTGCGAGGCATTGTCCGTGTGGCTGACACCGACCGCGTGCGATGCTTATCATGCAAGGGCTACTACAGAGCGGCCACGCTGGAATCAACGCTCTGCGTCTGAGTCGCCTGTTCCGTGCTGCGTCGGATGCCCCGGCGTGGTCAGTTTGGCGCGGCGTGAGGATGGTGTTGGGCCGCGGTGGTTTGGAAGTGGCGCGGGTGTTGAGGTGGGGGCCGATGAGTAAAAAAGTGTGGGTGGTTGGGGACGTGCGCGACTGTACGAAGTGCGGCGTGCCGGTTGTGCTGGATGCTAGGCGGATTGCGGGCAGTTTGTACGTCTGTGTTTCGTGCAAAACAACTGCCAGCAAGCGGTGGAAGAGTGCCAATCGAGACAGGCACAACGCCAATCAGCGACGGTGGTGGCAAGAGAACCCAGAAAAGACGCAGCGGTATTTGCGGCAGTGGGCCGCGGGCAATCCGGAGAAGAAACGGGCTCAGGGCGCGTTACAACATGCGGTCAGATCAGGGCGGATAGCTCGCGGAAATTGCTGTGTTTGCTTGTCTCCGCGCGTTCAGGGGCACCACGAGGATTACACCAAGCCACTTGAGGTCATGTGGCTTTGCGCGCAGCATCACAAGGACCGGCATCGAGAACTCGCGGGTGTTCAAAGCGTTTAGTTTTTGGTGTATTTGTGCCGTGCTAGTTGGCGCGGGTGTTCTTAGGCCGGTGTATTTGTGTCGGCTTAGTCGCAGCTTACACTTCTGCGCAGCTCGCGAAGAATTCCGGCGCGCAGCTCCCCGCTACGGTTTTCCGTTTACGATCGGCTAGTTGCCTCTAGTGTTCGTGTCAGCGGTAATATCGCAAGCCGTCGTCGTGGGCTTTGAACCATCGCTTCAGGGTTCCGTCTGCTTTGGTGACCCACGACCGGAGAAAATCGCGGTAGTGGGTCGCTCCATGCCCGAAGCGTATTTCCGCCGGGGTAGGCTTGCGGTGATATTCGATGTAATCGGGTTCCATCGCTTCCTCCATCGCTTCCTCCATCGTCAATCAGGAAAGCCCGCAGTTGCCTACGGGCAGACCTGAAAGCCGATTATTGCAAGTCCAGTACCGAGGCCGCCAGCATAGCCAGGCCCAGGGCCCAGAATGCGGCGGCTCGGTAGGTGTCGAGGGTGCGGGCGGTCATCAGCCGAACCGTGAGACGGTGGGCCGTTGCTCGGCGAGTGTCTCCAGAATGCCCGCGTAGGTATCGTCGTTTTCCGCTGCGATTCGCTCCGATTCGACCCGGCGAGCGTCTGCGAATTTGCCGTTGCTGAAGCGTCGTACCGTGCGCTCAGTGCCGTTCCAACTCACGACGTACACGCCGTTGTCGCCGTGGTCGTACTGCTTGAGGCTCGCGGGTTCGAGGGTTTTCGGTCCGCCGTGGATGCCGAGTGAAAGTCCGCCCGCCTCGTCGCTATCGAAGAAATCGCCCACAATATGAACGAATCGGGCTGTTCCGTAGCTTGCATCGCAGCGGATTTTCCGCCGTTTCATTTCGTCCAAGAATGCGTAGACCGATTCGGGTCCGCCATTCCAGTGGAGATAGACCGCGGGCGAGATGTCGCCGTCTTTATCGGTGAAGATTACGTGTGCTCGGTTTCCCATTTCATTCTCCAGTGCGCTCCCGCGCGTTCGGCCGGCTGAATCACCGCCCAATAGGTGACGCTCCGAAGAACGCCACCGATGGGGGGCGATTAGGCGCTCGCGATATGAAAGCCGTCAGCGTGCAATTCGCAACGCGCGTGCGCTCCGGCCTCGGTTCCCTCACTCGCATTGATCTCGATTCGCGATCCGTCCGAATACTCGACCTCGGACAACCAAAAACCACCTCGAAGCCGTTGGACGTTGTACTCAAGAATATGCCCGCGAGGCGTGATATGTATTGCGAGCGTTCCCGTGTCGCCCCTACCGCCGATTGTCCATCGGGTCATTTCGGTTCCTTCCTTGTGTGCGCTCCATTGCGCATTCTCCCATCGGAACAGCCGAAGCTGCCCGATGAGGGAAGGCGGACGGCTAGTCGCCTGATTCCACGAACACGCTTTGGCTCATATTCTTGAGCGCTCCAGAGACAACATCTCGCGCCCAACAGTCGAAGCCGCCCGGATCACCGAGATAGTTCTTCCGCTTGCATTCTTCGAGGTATACCCGCAGGCGACGGATATGGGTTTCGAGTGTCTTGCCATCGGGCATATCGAATCGAACCGTGCTCGCCATCTTCGTTTCTCCCATACGCTCCATCGCGCTTACCACTCAATCTAATTGATCGGCAGGAAGCCGCAAGCCCTCGAGCCGAAATATTCGCATCGATACGAGAATAATCTCTAACGGTCTCTCCGCTCGTTTCAGGGTGGACCTAGACATCGGACCCGGAGCAGATCGGCCAGCAGGGGCCAACCTCGGAAGCCTGATTCGGGGCTAGGCGAGTGGATGGGCTCGAGGCCGGGCAAGCTGCCGATCCAGTCGAGTATCGGGGCCAGCACCAAGCTATGTCCTACGCGGACAGACCGTGACCGTATATGACATGAGGATATCCGGATGGGCTGATGGAGAATAGATGCTGTTCCTGCCCGCGTGCTCGCACCAATCCGCCACCACTCAAGCCCTAACGCCTGCTCCGTGCGTATCAGCCAGCCTGCCCAGTGTGCGAGCTGCAACATGGACGGCCATGCTCGGCAGCCCATGACTGGCGATCCGTTAGGCTATCGAGCAAGCGAGCAGCGATGCGTTCGGTTCATAATCGCGAATAGTGCTCTAGCGGCAGCAGCTTGCGTAACAGACCATATCCTACTTAACAGACTCTACGTTATCGGACGTGGACGCTCGTTAGTTTTTCTACCCGGGGGGGGGTACCCCGAAATTCGCGCGACTCGATATCGATTATATTGACCATGCCCGTTTTTCACGGAACAGGGGCACATTGTAGTGAATACGCAACAGTTGTGTAATGCGTGGTGCGTGATATAATCACGATCATGGTGTACAAGATCGGCACGCTATCGGAGAGGTTCTGGGAGAAGGTCCACAAACTAGACGAGCCGGGGTGCTGGTGGTGGACCGCTGGTGTTTTCAGGCAAGGCTACGGAGCGATTGGCAGCGGTACAGTTCCAAGCAAGATGCTAAAGGCTCACCGTGTTGCATGGGAGTTCCGCTACGGGGCCATACCCGAGGGGTTGTGCGTGTTGCACAGGTGCGACAACCGGCGGTGCGTCAAACCCGAGCATCTCTTTCTGGGGACACTGGCAGACAATAACGCAGACAGGGACGCGAAGGGGCGTGGTGCCTGTGGAGAAAAGGCCGGTTCGGCGAAACTCACGGAAAGCCAGGTTGTCGAGATACGGTCAGACCATCGGCCGCAACGAGAGATTGCGGCTAGTCACGGGGTGTCACGGTCTCAGGTTTCCCTCATTAAGTCCCACGTTGCGTGGAGGCACGTCCGCGGGTGCCCCGATGCGTGACATCCCCCAAGACCAGTGCATCCCCGGCGTGACGTTGGGGGAGTGGCGGGTAATCCAGGCCGGGAAGAAGCCGGAGGGTTGGTGCGAGTGCTTCCTGTGTGAGATGGCGAGGTCTTGGCAGAACCCATCTCCGGACTGAAAACGCACTTCGGGCAGAGAACGACATCCCCCTGCCCACCCGGCGAGTCGTGGTCTGAAGAGAAGCCTCGTTAGGGGTTCGACGCCCCAACTCTGACGACTCAAGCCGGTGAACAAAAGTTGTCGTCTCTGCCGCCCGATCAGCCGTCGCTTGCCGTCTGGGTAGCCCGCATCGGCGCTTGAAGCCGCCGGGCTACTCGCCGCCGCACCTTCTCGGTGAGACGCGAGCCTTGTAGCAGGGCACCCCATGATTACTCCGCGCTAACGGAGATGGCTTGGCCTTTGGTGCCTGTGACTCGGCCGGCGGGTCTGCCTATCCCCCCTGGTGCCGATCAGGATCCCGCCGCTGATCGGGTGAGTGTTGCCGCTCGCGCCAGTGGGTTTTCCTTCCCCGCGAGCAAAGTTGGTTCATTGTTCCGGGTACTCGTCCAAGCCGATCCGCTTGGCAAATTCGTGTTCGAGGGCGGCACGGTTGGATTCCCTCGCCGTGGCTAGATCCACTCGCTCCTCAAGATCCCAGGGCGGCCTCTTGCCTCTGGCCACCTTGCCCAGCCGTTTGGTCCGCCACTTGATTTTGAAGTCTCGGACGTGGTTAGTGGGCGGCGGGGGCTGGCTCATCATGCGGCCCGTGCTTCTCTACGCGACATGACGCCACGCGAGCCGTCGCTTGATGTCTGAGACATGTCCGATGTGGATTCCGTAATCAGCGGCAATGTCACGCTGTAGACGACGGTGCCAACCGCGAGGTGATTGGGATTGACGCATGATGGATTGTCGCACTGGTGGATGACGAGCATCCCATCAGGGATCTTCCCGAAGTGCATTTCCCATGAGGCACGGTGAGCCCGGATCATCGGGTCGCGCTGACCTCCAGATCTGATAAACCCGTATCCCTCGCGGTCCTTGCAGGCAGTCCACTCCCAGCAGTCGTTGTCTGGTCCGACTGCAACTTTCGGCCAAAACCGTTCCGCCATGGGCTTCGGGGGCGGTCCGCGGTATCGGCGCGAAGGGCGCACTACATCCATGGCAACATTCACTGGCTGCACCCATTTCGTAGCCACATTCCGGACAGATCGGTCGCATTTCGATTCACCATCATCTGAGTGCTTATCAGGTGTCCGTTCTGGGCGCAAGTGACATTTTCTCCGGTTCCTGTTGCATCCAATGTCGCTTCCTGATATATGTGGCCCAAATGAGCCGTGACGTTTAGCTCACGGTCTGGGGGAAGTGTGGCGCAAGGCGGCACGATCTCGTGGTCCCACCAGAAGTTTGCCCAGGTCTTTCATCAGACCGGCGACCGGGCAAAGGCGGCTGAAGCCGCAGGTTCCAAGTCGAAGAACTTCTACCAGGCCGGGTCGATTCTGCTACAGCGCACTGGCGTCCGTGCGGAACTCGAACGACTCAGGACTCTCTCGGACAGCATTGTCGTCCAGTCCACAGCCGAAACGAAGTCCGAAGTGCTGAGCCTCACCCGCGAGGCCATCGACCTCGCCCGCGCGGGCGTCCCGATCGTCGGCAAGAACGGCTCGGCGATCACCGGCAAGGACGGCTCGATCATCCGCCGGTCGGACACCACTGGGATGCTGAAGGGCGCGGAGCTGCTCGGCAAGACGGTCGCGATGTTCACCGACCGGCACCAGCACGGGAACGAACTCGAGGACAAGAGCGACAAGGAACTCGCCTTGATGATCGAGGCCGCGCTGACGGCGAACCCGGCCGTCTTGGATCAGGTCGCACGGATGGACGCCGTGCGTGAAAGGGTTCATGCAATCGAACGCAGCAATGCAGACGCTTGCGAAGGCGCTGGTGGAGAAGCAACGGCGGAAGCTGAGCGACTTTCACCCGCATCCGAAACAAGCAGACCACCTCCGGGCGGGCTCCACTAAGGGCGAGCGAGCACTCTTCGCGGCCAATCGGTCGGGCAAGAGTCTCACTTGCGGCATGGAGTCGGCGATGCACGCCACGGGATTGTATCCCGACTGGTGGGATGGTCGCCGTTTTCCCAAGCCGACACTCGGCTGGGCGTGTGGCACCTCGAACGAAATCACCCGCGACGTGGTGCAGGGGATTCTGCTCGGCGATTCCGAGACGGACTGGGGCACCGGAGCCATCCCGTTCGCCAACATCATCAAGATCGACAAGGCGCGCGGCATGTCGGGCGCGGTGGACAAGATTTTCGTCCGCCACGTTTCGGGTGGCGTCTCGGTTGTGCAGTTCAAGTGTTTCCCGGCGGGTACGCGAGTTTGCATGGCGAGCGGGGAGTGGAAGCAGATCGAGGATGTCTCTCTGGGCGAGACGGTGCTGACGGTGGGTGGCGGTGAGCAGGTTGTCTCACAGTTGCATTCGTATCCCAATGCTCCGGTTGTCGAGATCGCTACAAGGAGCGGTCGCATTCGCGCCACCCCGAATCACGAGATGTTTACCGCTCGCGGTCGCGTGGAAGCAGGCGACCTCAAGGTGGGCGACGACCTCGAAATTGCTGACCTCGCTGTCGACGGGGCGGAAGTGGCCCCCGAATGGGAGGTGGCGTGGACAGCGCTGATGATAGGGGATGGCTGTCTACGCGGGAAGACTCCGTTCATCACCTGCGCGGAGCCGGGCCTCGTTGCGTATGCCGAGAGGCTGCTGCCCGATGACTTGTACGTTGCGAAAAGGCCGTCGAACGATCTCGCCTATTTTGTCAGCTCAAAGCTGCACAAGAAGAACCGGCTGAAAGATGCTCTTGAAAGAGACGGGCTGTGGAACAAGAAGTCACCCGATAAGTTTGTTCCCTCGTGGGTGTTCCGGCTGAGTCGCGAGCAGCGAATTCAATTCCTGTTCTGGCTTTGGTCTACTGATGGAACCATCTCGCGGCTATGTGCCCGATACGTTTCCACGAGCAAGCAACTCGCCGACGATGTTCGCGCGCTCCTGTGGGGTGTTGGGATTCACGGATCTGTGACTACGCGATCTCAGCCGGACCCGAAGCACCGCGACTACCACTACGTCGATCTGACCGGGTTTGAGCGCATTCGGTTTGGCGAGATCATCGGGAAGCACGGGCGGGAATCCGACACCAACATAGTGCCTCGGCCGCGCGGACCTCGCGGTGAAGTCCTTTCGATTACCGAGTGCGACAACGAGACGGTGTACTGCCTTGGGGTAGACGGGCCGCACGAGTTCATCGCGGAGGGCTACCGGGTAGGGAACTCCTACGAGCAGACGTGGAAGAAGTTCACGGGCGCGGAAGTGCATTGGGTTTGGCTCGACGAAGAGCCCGACGAGATGATCTACAAGGAATGCCTGACCCGCGTCACGAACACCAAGGGCATCGTCTACCTGTCGCTGACGCCCTTGCAGGGTGCGACCTCCGTGGTGAACAACTTCTACCCGTCGCCCAACACCGCCGACCGTCATCTCACGATGATGACCATCGACGACGCCCTGCACATGGACGACGAGATGCGTCAGAAGGCCATCGACAAGTACCAGCCCTACGAACGCGAGGCGAGACTCAAGGGCATTCCGATGCTCGGCAGTGGGCGGGTCTTCCCGATTCCCGACGAAACCATCGAGATCGACGACTTCAAGATTCCCGAGTATTGGCCGCAGATCGTCGGCCTCGACTTTGGCTACGACCATCCGACCGCCGCCACGAACGTCGCATGGGACCGCGACAACGATTGCCTCTACGTCACCAACGAGTACCGCGTGCCGGAAGAGATGCCCGTTGTCCATGCCCGCGCGATCAGCGCGTGGGGCAAGTGGAAGGTCGTCGCGTGGCCGCATGACGGTCATCGCCGCTACCGGGGCGGCGTCGAACTCGCCGCCGAGTACAAGCACGAAGGCCTTCGGATGCACCACGAGCACGCCACGTTCGCAAGTGGCGGCAACGGCACCGAGGCGGGCTTGATGGAGATGCTCGACCGGATGCGGACGGGACGCTTCAAGGTCTTCGCGAGTTGCAAGATGTGGCTCGGGGAATTCCACGGCTATCACCGCAAGGACGGCAAGGTGGTTGCAGAGCGCGACGACCTGATCTGCGCATCTCGTTACGCAATGATGATGCGCCGCTTTGCCCGGACCGAACAGCGGAAGATTCGGAAGGCGTTTGCCGCAGACTGGGATCCGCTCGAAACACCGATGAGCGCGTGAGGTAGGAAATGGGTTGGGTAGCCAATGTGGCAACTATCGCTGCTTCGCTCGCGAGCATCGGAACTGGTGTCGCTGGGGCCGTCAAGCAGGACAAGGCGCTGGACGCGCAGGAAGATCAACTCAAGTCGCAGGCCAAGAAAGAAGAACAGGCGAGAGAGAAGGCACGCAAAGCCGCCGCCGCTAGCGTCGATGGCGGATTCTCTGGGACCATTCTCGCGCCGCAGGGGCTCGGTGGCTCCGTGGCATCGTCTGGTGGCAAGTCAACGATACTGGGTGGTGGCTGACGTGGGCGTTATTTCCTCCATTGTGTCGGCCGTCGTGGCGGCTGTTGCTACTGGAACGTCCGAAGGCGTGAAGGCGAAGAAAGAGCGCGCCTTCGACAAGAAGCGTAAGGATCAAGAACGCGAAGCACTTGCAGCCGAACAGGCCAAACGCAGCGCACTCGGCGCGCAGCAAGCCGGTTCGGCCATCAAGGGCCAGGGCGGCGACGGCTCACTCTTGACGGGATCGGGCGGCACAAACGACCCCGCACTCACCGGCAAGAAGACGCTGCTGGGGGCTGCGTGAAGCGAAGGTTCTTCATACCAGTCGCGCTGCTCGCGGCATTTTCGTGGCTGATGCTGGGCGCGTATGCCCGCGTCTTCCCCGAAGTGATAGTCACCGATCTATACATCGCTGCGGCGGCTGGCTGGCTGACATCGAAATTACCGGCATCGGGGCAAGCGTGAATAATGACGCTAGCGCGACATTCGACATCTTGCTTGTATCGGACGATATGTGATGGGCTACGTCATCGAAGTTGCAAAGCAGGGTGACGCCGACAGGTTCTTCGGGCTGTACGAGAAGTACATCAACGAATTGGCGGCCATGTCGGGCGATGGCGCGAATGATGTCGGTTACTTCCGTGGCCTGTTCGACAGTTACACGAGCGGCGCGATTCCTGGCGTTGGCCTGTTCGCGGTAGAAGACGGGCGCACCGTAGGGGTTGCGCTTTGGGGCGCTGCGTCCAGCGAAGAGGACTTCGCTTATGGATGGGGTGTCTACACGATTGAGAGCCACCGCCGCCAAGGCATCAGCACTGCGCTGCGCGAACGCGCGATCACAGAACTCGACCGGATGGGAGTTCAGGCAGCCATCGGCGTCGTGCTCATATCGAACAAGCAGGGGTGCGAGAGTTCGCGTGCAAACGGCTTCACGCCGACGCACATCCTCGCGTCGATGGACATCGCAGAGCAGGCAGACAGGATCGCACGAAGTTGCGAGCGCAAAAGTTTTTACTGGGAGGGTGACTGCCCTCTATGCGGGAGGGAGAACCAATGAAGTTCCGAATTATCGTGGTCACGTTGGCGCTGACGTTCATCGCTTTCGCGGCTTATGCGGCACAAGTGAACACGTCCGGTCGATGTCCGTCCGGTCAGTCATGCGAAGTCGGCACATCGACCACCACGTCGTACATCGTCACGACTGACGGCGGAACCGTCACCTCTGACGGCACTCTCACCACCACTGGGGCGATAACCTCTGGCGGGGCTGTTGCTGTTACCGGGGCCATTACCGCTACGGGCGATGTAACGATCTCCACAGACGCCACGGGCGGTGACGCTGGGGCCGTGAATCAATTCATCGGCGTGCCCCGCATCAAGCTCGTATCTTCCGCCACCGACGAAAGCATTGACGGTACTGGTGCAGCCTTCGCGTTGATGGACGACAGTCCCATCGGGGAGGCCGCGCCGATTACGGGCGGGACCGAAGCCGCAGAGACGACCATCTTCCGCGTCGGTGCAGGTAGTTACAAGTACACATGGGCCGCAACGGTTGCTGCCAACCACGGGATCGACTTTACGGTTACGGGCCACGCGAATGCGGGCACTGACAGCCTCGGATTCTGGCTTCGCTCTGACACCACATTCCTTTCGGGTGACCTAGACGCCACGCTTGACGACGGCAGTTCAGCCGAAGGGAACGCGGTTGTTCCCGCCTACGCCACCGCCAACGTCTGGCAGTGGATGGAGGTTGACTTCGCCTCTGACTGCGACGCTACTTGTGCTGATGTTGACGGCGTATTCATCCAAGCCAGCGCGCAGTCCCCGACCACGTTTAACGGCGCTGTTATGTATATCGACGCTGGCGCTGCGTGGATTGATACTGCGGAGATCGATCTCAACTTGGCGATTCAGTACGACGGCGTGCTGGGCGTTGTCGCCTCACCGGATGCCGAGGCCGGAGAACAGGACTTTGTGCCCCTCGTAGAGTGGACTAGCTATTTCCCGCACTACGAAAGCGGGAGCGACTTTCTCGTCGCGCTCGACGACCAGTCCGCGAATACGTGGATGATCTTGGTTGCGTACTAGACGATGACCACTTGCGCGTGCGGCAGACAATGGGACTTGCAGAAGCCCACCACAGTTCGACTTCGGTCCTGTCGCTGTGGTCTGCCGCCGCGTGTGGTTACGTTCGGAGCGCCAACACTGGTCATCAATGCACCCAATCCTGAGCGGGCAGCAGCGGGCCTGCCCGATAAGACGGATCTCGAAAAGTACGTCGAGAATCCCCCGGCGTGGCACTGATGGACGGCGCACAGATCATCAAGCAGTACGAACAACTCGCCGGCCTACGCGGTACGTGGGATTCGACGTGGCAGAACATCGCCGACAGCATGATCGGCACGCGCGATTTCGTCACGGAGCACGTCACGGGCGGGCGCAGCCGTCAGATCACGATCTACGACGGCACGGCCCGCTTCTCCGTGTCGGCGCTCTCCGGTGGGCTTCACTCGCTACTGACGAATCCGGCAGCCGAGTGGTTCACACTGCTCACCGAAGACTCGCGGCTGATGGAAGACCGCGACGTGGTGCTGTGGCTGGAAGACGCGCAAGAGCAGATGTATAACGCCTTCAACGCGCCCACCGCCCGGTTCTCCTCGCAAGTGCATGAGTCGTACACCGAACTCGTGGCCTTCGGGACGATGGGCTTCTTCGTCGGCGGCAACCCCGGCGGCGACCCGACCTTTTCCGCTCGACCGCTCAGTGAACTGTACTGCTCCGAGAATGCGTCGAGCGTCATCGACACGGTGTTCCGAAAGTTCCAGTACACGGCGAGTCAAGCCGTGGAGGCATGGGGTGATGATGCACCCGACAAGGCGAGAAAGGCGGTAGCGGAAGGCAAGTCCGAAGAGCGACACAAATACTGCCACATGGTCCGCCCAGCGACTTCACCGCTACCGCTGCCTTTCCGCCCGAGTGGGATGCCCTTCGAGGGAGCCATCGTTTCGTTCGACAAGAAGAAGATCGTCGAGACGGGCGGCTACGAAGAGATGCCGTACATGATCGCCCGTTGGGAGAAAGACCCCTCCGAAGTGTACGGGCGCGGTCCCGGCTTCGTGGCGTTGCCCGATGCGACCATGCTGAACGAGATGAAGAAGACCATGCTCCAGTCGGGCAAGCTGAAGGTGCTGCCCGCGCTGATGACCGACGACGAAGAGTTGCAGTTGGCTCTTCGCCCCGGTGCGCTCAATACCGTTCGACCCGGTGCGATGAACCCGCCGATTCAGCCCATCAACACGGGCGGCGATCTCGGCTGGGGCGTCGAACTGCTCACCGACACTCGCCAGCAGGTACAGAACGCATTCCACTGGGACTTGCTCCAACTGATTCGCGACCCGCGCATGACGGCAACTCAGGTCATGGAAATCTCCGGTCAGATCATGCGGCTGCTCGCACCAATCCTCGGCCGACAGGACACGGAATTCCTCGGACCGCTGGTGGACCGGACGTTCGGCGTGCTCTTGCGGAGTGGCAAGTTCCTGCCGCCGCCGCCCGCACTGATGGGCGCGAAACTCAAGGTCGAGTACGTCTCACCCGTCGCCCGCGCACAGAAGGATCAGGATACGCGCGCCATCGTCGAAGTCTTCACGGTCGGTGCGAATCTCGCGCAGTCCGACCCGAGCGTGCTCGACGTGATGGACTCCGAAGAGGCCATGCGGCTGATTGCCTCGCAGAAGGGTGTCCCGGCACGGGTGCTGAAGTCACGCGATGCGGTGCAGCAGATCCGAGAAGCGCGGGCGGAAGCGCAGGCAATGGAAGCACAGAAACAAGAGGCCATGCAGCAGGCGACCGTCGCCGCTGACGTGATGTCGAAGATTCAGGGCGCGACGGCGGCATGAGGTTTGAGAGGCAACGTGTATTGCGAGGCGCTTACAGGACGGTCTTCAACTCGCCACAGGGCGAGAAGGTGCTCGCCGACCTCGCGGACCACGGGTGCATGATGCGTTCGACGTTCATCGCAGGCGACCCGAACGCAACGAGTTTCAGCGAAGGGGCACGCGGCGTCGTGCTGCGGATCTTCGACATGATCGACAAGGACGAAAGTTATCTGCGCGAGTTGGAGCAGCGCAGGAAGAAGGAAGCCAGAAACCAAGGAGATGACGATGAGTGAAGCAGCAGTAACGCCGACAGAAGCACCCGCAGCGCCGCCGGTCGAGCCGGTGGTGGAAGCACCCGTCACCGAAGCCGCACCCTCAAGCTGGCGCGACGGCATCGATGAAGGCCTGCGCGAGAACCCGTCGCTGACGAAGTTCGAAGACGTGAACGCGCTCGGCAAGAGTTACGTCGAACTGTCGGGCCTCATCCATAAGAAGGGCATCATCCCCATCGACGAGAACTCGACCGACGAGCAGCGCGCGGAATACCACAAGGCAATGGGCGTTCCCGAGACGACCGAGGGTTACGAGTTGGGCGCGTACCAGCCGCCCGAGATCCTCGCCGAAATCTGGGACGCGAACGGCGTGAGCGAAGTCGCCGAGAAGGCGCGCGAACTCGGCGTCAGCAAGGATCAGTTCAACGGGATGGTGGACGCGCTCGCGCAGTCGCAGGCCAAGAACCTCGGCGAGCACATCCAGGGCGTCGAGCAGAAGCGCGCGGCCGTGGAATCGGGCCTGAAGGAGAAGTACGGCGCTGCGTTCCCCGAGAAGATCGCGCAGGCGAAGGCCGGGATGGACGCCGCCGCCGCCGCGGTGGGACTCACGCGGGAGGAACTCGCCGGGCAGTCGCTACCCGATGGCAGCTTCATCGGCGACAACGCCGCGCTGACGGAAATCTTCTCGATGCTCGGTGCGCAGGGTGACGAACTCGGCTTCCACGGCGGACGTGGCGGCAGGATCGCGATGACGCCGGCAGAGGTCGAAACGGAACTCGCAGAAATCAACAGCAACCCCGCGCTGTACGAGCGCGGTGCCCCGGAACACAAGGCTCTGGTCGCTCGGCGTGATGCGCTGAACCAGATGACTTCCTCGGGATAGGAGCAAGGAATGAACGTCACTATGTCGAGAATTCAGTGCCTGGAGTTGTCTGCGCAGATCCAAACCAAGTTCTCCGCGCTGAAGATGACAGATGAACAGATTGGGGAAGTATTGGTGAAATTTGCCGTGGGCGGCGGGGACAGCGGCATCGAGCCGCGCATGGCCGCGCTGGAGATCGCAGTCCGCTTGGCAAATGTCCGGGCCGGGCTCGAGAACGTGATGATACACGCTCACGAGATCATGGAGTTCGCAGAACCCAAGAAGAAACCGGCCCCGAAGCCGGAACAGAAACAGGAACCGCAGAAGCCTGCGCAGAGCAGGCAGAAAGGGAGAGGAAGGACTTCGCGATAACCCGCTAGGGCCGCGTGCTCGCCGAGAAAGATCGGACGCCTGGGCTGGCGAGATCAGCCTAGAAGTCGGGCCTGCATAGCAGACAACCCACTTCGTTCACTCACAACGAACGATGGAGGCTCTGTTATGAGCACTCAGGCACCGACACATTTTGTCAAAGGCTTCAAGCAGGGCATCACGCACCTCGCGGAGCAGAAGGAGAGCCGACTCCGAAACCACGTCCGATTCGAGACGTTGGAGACGGGCGACCGGAACTTCTTCGATCAGGTGGGCTCGGTCACGGCCGTTCCGTCCACCACTCGTCACGCGGATACCCCGCTGACGGACACCCCCCAGTCCCGGCGCATGGTCGTGCCGGTCAGCTACAAGCACGCCGACCTGATTGACAAGGCCGACATGCTTCGCACCCTGAACGATCCGAGTGGCGCGTTCAGCGTGGCGTTCGGTCGAGCGTTCGGTCGAGCAGCCGATGATGTCATCATCGCGGCGGCTCTCGGAACGGCGAAGTACGGCGTGGACGGCTCAAGCAGCGAGACGTTCCCGGGCGGTGACTACACCATCGCTGCGGGTGCTGCGGGTCTGACCCTCGTCAAGATCATCGGCGCGAACAAGGTGCTGCGTGCGGCAGAGAACGACCCCGAGGAGGGGTTCAAGCTCTGCGTCTCGCAGGAGCAGATGGAAGATGTCCTCAACGACTCGACCATCACCAGCTCGGACTATGCGTCCATGCGAGCCCTGATGAGCGGGAGCATCTCCTCGTTCATGGGCTTCGACTGGATCCAGAGTGAGCGCCTCACCACGTCCACAGACCGGCAGTGCTTGGCGTGGGCGAAGAACTCGATCCTGTTCGGCACGTTGGAAGAGTTCAACGTGCGGGTCAGCGAGCGAGCGGACAAGTCGTACTCCACGCAGGTCTTCGCGGAGAACGACATGGGCGCGACACGAATGGACGCCACGGGAGTCATCGACATCCGTTGCGTCGAGTAGGAATCAAACGGTGTGCAGCGGCCGGTGCGGAGTCGTGCCGGTCGCTAACCACCAACATGGTTGAGGAGTCTTTACCATGAGCGCAACAGAATCAAGCATCATGACCAACGTCATCGCCTCTCCGGCGGTGATGCACCCTGTCGGCGAAAAGCACGCACGCCAGCGCGTAGACATCTGTCGCGTTGTCGTACCCGCTTCGCCGGGTGCCGGGGAAATCCTCCGGCTCACGAAAATGAAGGCGCATAACCGAATCACGTCGATCAGGACCGTCAACGACGCCGATGCGAATGCGACCGATGTCAATGTCGGCATCTGGACGCCTTCCGGTACGACTGCCGACCCGGTCGTCATCGACGCCGATGGACTGGTGGACGGCGCGGACCTCTCGTCCGCGATTGCGTTCCCGACCGAAATTCTCGGCACGGGGCTCACCAACCCGGAAGATTTTGGGAAGGCGCTGTGGGAATACTGCGCGGCTGGTCCCGCGTCGGCACCCACGCCGGGAACCGAGTACGAGATCTGCGCGCAGATCGTTGGCGATGCCGTCGGCTGCGACCAGACGTACATCATCGAGTACACGGCGGGCGACTAACACCGCCGCTCCAGGGGGGCGCGTTCCTGTCTCCGGGCGCGTCCCCCACCTGCGGGGCTTGAATGGCAAGCAAAATCGGAATCATCAACTCGGCGCTCTCGCAACTGGGAGAAGCGCCGATCAATGACGTTACGGACAACTCGCGTGCGGGTCGTCTCGCCGAGCGCACCTACGACGATCTGCGTCAAGGGCTGCTGCGCGATCACCCGTGGAACTTCGCGATGACGCGGCTGTCGATTGCGGCGAGCAGCACCGCGCCCGTGTGGGAATTCGAGCGGGCGTTCCCGCTGCCGTCCGACTGCCTGCGCGTCGTGGAAGTCTACAACCCGTCGCTGCTGAAGTACCGAATCGAGAACACGTCAGCCGGCACGGTCATCGTCACCGACCTTTCGTCACCGCTCAAGATCAAGTACACGGCCGACCTCGAAGACGCGAACCGGATGGACCCGAAGTTCCGCGAGGCGTTGGCTGCTCGACTCGCGATGGACTGGGCGGAAGAGATCACCGGCACCGCCGCCAAGGTTGCTCAGATCGCGCAGATATACGACTTGCTCGTCAAGGCCGCGAAGGGCATCGACGGGCAGGAAGACAGCCCCGAGATCGTCACCTCCAACGACTGGATCGACGCGAGGCGCTGATGGGCCGCTTTACTCAGCCGCTCAACGCCTTCAACGGCGGTGAAGTCTCTCCGCGCCTGTACGGGCGCTCGGACATCCAGAAGTACGACCGCGCGGCTGCGGTCATTCGCAACTTCCTGATTCAAGCAGAGGGCGGCTTGCTGCGTCGGTCCGGCACGCGGTTCGTGAAGCCGATATTCGACCAAACCGCCAAGGTCAAGCTAGTCCCGTTCATCTACTCGACCGAGCAGGCGTACATGCTCGTGTTTAGTGCCCTGAAGATTCACGTCTACTATGACGAGGGCGCGGTCCTGCACTCCAGCGCATCGCGATCAACAGTCACTAATATCACCGAGGCTAACCCGGCGGTTGTCACGTTGGCCGATCATGGCGTGCCGGATGGTAGGCTTGTTACGGTCACAGGCGTTGTGGACGATGGGCCTGGGGGTGACGTTTCGACGGCGCTTAACGGGGTCCAGTTTACGGCAACGTACATCGACGCGGATAGTTTTTCACTCGACATTGATGGTTCGGTGTGGGTAAACAACTATGCGTCAGGCGGCACTATCAATGTTGACGCGCTCGCGATTGAGGCGATAACGGTTGATTCCAACCCGCTCAACATCCAGATTACGGCGCACTCGTTTTCCACCGGGGACGAGGTGTATATCGACACCGCGAGCGACGTGCCTGAGATCAACGGGCGATTCTTCAAGATCACCAGGGTTGATGCCGACAACTTCACGCTGACCGACGAGGACGGTAGCGCCGCTGGCTACACGTCATGGTCTTCTGGCGGGACGGTAGATCAGCCCATCACGGTTACCACCACTTATACACAGACCGAAATTGCCGAACTCACCTTTGCGCAATCGGCCGACGTGCTCTACATCGCCCACAAAGACCACGCGCCAGCGAAACTAGGCAGAACCGGGCACACTCTGTGGACACTCAGCGATGTTTCGTTTGTGGACGGTCCGTTTTATTCGATCAATGCGACGGCGACGACCATGAACCCAAGCGGCACTGGCGACGGTACGATTGCCGCGTCTGACACTGAGGGCATAAACGGTGACGCGGGATTCCGGGCGGCAGATGTCGGACGGCTGATACGATGCGAGGACGTAGACTCGAACGTGTTCGCGGCAGGGTACGGCGTCATCGACGCGATCAACAGTACGACGAATGTTGACGTGACTAATAGCCAAAAGTGGTCTGGAGATACGAAGGATACGTGGAGACTTGGTGCATTCTGGCCTGCGAACTACCCGGCGGCGGTGTCGTTTGCAGAGGGGCGCTTGTGGTGGGGGGGCGAGCCAGAGCGCCCGCACTCCATCTATGGCAGCGAGAGTGGGAATTTCGACGCATACGGGCCGACGCAGCACGATCTTGGGGCGCTGACCATAACTGACGCCAACGGTATCACCTACATCATCGGCTCGAATCAGGTCAACAACGTATTGTGGATGTCAGTTGGCAGATCGCTCGCAGTCGGTACGCCTGGCGCGATCTTTCCTGTGCGAGCGAGCGGCGACACTGAACCAGTCACCCCGACAAACATCAACGTGCAAGCCGGGAGCCCGGTCGGCGCGGCGGCCATCAGGCCCGTGACTGTTGGTAGTTCCATTGTCTACGTGGACCGCACCAAGAAGCGGCTGCGAGCGTTCCGGTATGCCTTGCAAGATGACTCTTACATCGCAGACGACCTCACCCGCATCGCCGATCATGTCTCTGCGAGTCCGATCTCGGAGATTGACTACCAGCTAACACCTGACTCGATCATTTGGTGCGCGCGGACTGACGGCAAACTCGTCGCGCTGACCTACGTCCCAGAAGAGGAGGTCTTCGCGTGGGCGCGGCATCAGATCGGTGGCGACTTCAGCACGGGCGATGCAGTGGTGGAGAACGTCGCAGTCATCCCGTCACCGGACGGCGGGCACGATCAGGTCTGGATGTGCGTCAAGCGCACGGTCAACAGCGTGACCACGCGCTACATCGAATTCCTCGAAGACCAGTTCGAGCCCACGACGGACATCACGGACTCGTTCTTCGTGGATTCCGGGCTCACCTACGACGACTCGCCCGCGACCGTCTTCTACGGACTCAATCACCTCGAAGGCGAGACGGTGCAAGTGCTCGCGGACGGGATGCACATCGCTGACAAGACCGTAGCGAACGGGCAGATCACGCTCGACACGGCAGCGAGCACGGTCCATATCGGCCTTGCGTACAACTCCGATCTCCAGACGTTGCGCGTCGATGCGAGCCCAGCAGGTGGCAAGCAGGCGCAGTCCACTCAGGGGCTCTTGAAGCGCATCGACGGCTGCATTCTCCGCGTCTCGGAGACGAACTGCGGGAAGTTCGGCCGCGACAGCAGCGACTTGCTGGAACTGCCGATCCGCAGCACCCGCGACAACATGAACGAGCCGACACCGCTGTTCTCGGGCGACCTCAACCTCGGACCGCCGCCCGGTTGGGACCGCGAGGGGCAACTCTATTTCCGGCAGGACAAGCCGCTGCCGTTCAACATTCTGAGCATGACCCTGACAGGGCAGGCAGGTGAAAGCTGATGATTAACTTCGGACAAGCGTTGGGCGCTCTCTCCGCATGGGCAAAGGATCACGCTGGAGAGATCGGCCTTGCGGGTGGAGCCGCATCGGCGGGGTTCCAGATTGCGGGCGGCATTCTCGGCAACCGGCAGGGCCGCATCAACGCGAAGATCCTCGAGCGACGGGGCGAAGAAGCCTACCGCGCGAAGCTCTCCGACGCGTTGCAGAAGGTCGGCACGGCGCGCGCTCGAGCAGCCAAGGGCGGCGGTGATCCGAACGTAGGCTCTGCGGCCGACGTGATTCGGCAACTCAGCGCAGAGGGTCGCGTTGCGGCGCTGCGCGAGAAGTTCGCATTCGAGAACGAAGCCGCCTTCGCAGAGCGGCGCGGACAGAATGCGCTGTTCGAGGGCATTCTGGGCGGCGCATCGACCCTGCTTGGCGCTTCTCGGCGTGTGGATGAGGTGAAGGGCAGTGGCACTCCTTCGACCGCGACAGGCGGATTCCTGGGCGTCCCGCACACCGTACCCAGCGGCTACTGGATAGACGAGAGGATCTGATGCAACTCCCCGTCCCCACAGTCGCACGAGCCGTCCGATCTGGAGCAGTCCCGATTGAGACGACTACGCGGGTGCCGAACGCTGCTGCCGGGGCGATGCAACAGATTTCGGATCTGGCGTTTGCGATTCAGGACGAGGAGAACGCGCAGCAACGGGCGGTGATGTTTGCCGAGAAGAAGGGCGAACTTGCCGCGAGTCTGCTGCGACGGAAGCAGGAAGCCGAACTCGCGCAGGACGTGGAGGGCATCCCCGAGGCGTTCAGCGAGGGTACGCAGCAGGACTTCGACGCCGTGATGTCCACGGTCGAGGATGATGCCGTTTCCTCGCAGCTTGAATCCTTCTTCGCCGTCAATCAGCAGATCGGAGAGGTTGAAGCCCTCGGCGTTCGGGACACAAGGCGGCGGGAAAACGTGCTCGCGAGTATGCCGCGCATGATTCTTCAGCACCGACAGCAGATTGCTGCTGCTGGCGATCCTCTCACCCGGGAAATGGCGGTGGAGTCTGCGCGCGAAGACATCCTGCTACTGGAGCCGCACGCCGGAACGACGGAAACAGCGAAGGCGCTCCTGCGCCTCGATCACGACATCGACGAAGACGACGCCACGCGACTGCTCAGTGAAAACCCGGCCGAACTGCTCGGGAACACGGACAGGTATGCAAATCTCGACGAGGGCGAGCGGTTCCGATTCGAGAGCAGGGCCGCGACCATCCTCAACCGTCGGGACCGCGAGGCAGAAAAGGCAATCACTCAGGCCGAAGACGACCTCTTCGAGCAGGGCTTGATTGAGATCCGCGACGGCACGTTCACGAACGAAGACTTGGCGGATTACCGCAAGCGGCTGCCAGCGACGAAAACCAAGATGCTGATGGACCGATTCGACGGGCCGGAAGGCGAGGACGTTCAAGACGATCCGTTCACGCTTGGGATCATCGAAGACGAACTGGACCGGAAAGACCCCGATGTCGTCAGCACCATCGACAGGGCGGTGGGTGCCGGGTGGATCCGGCCGGGCACCGCCATGAGTATGCGGGCAAAGGCTCGCTCCCGTGTGCTCGACTTCGTTCCGGGGCAGCCGTACAACACGGCACGCGAGAGGCTCGATAGCAAACTGAGTCTTGTCACGTTCAAAGAGCCCGTGATCGAAGCCGCGCAGAAGAACCTGAAGGATCAGGCGCTCAACGAGTTCGATGATTGGTGGGGCGAGCATCAAAACGCGACGACGCAAGAGATACGGGAGAAGGAGGCCGACCTGACCGAACGGTACTCGGCCTTGGATGTAGACATCGCCCTGAGTATGCCCTTCCCGTACAAGTCACTCGGCTTCATCAGCGACCGGAAGCAGATCGACGCTGATGTGTTTGCGCGTTCCAAGGCCGCGCTGGATCGTGACCTCGGCTCTGGGGAGATCACCGAGCGAGAGTACAAGCGCGAATTGGACTTGATTCGAGACTGGGATGCACTCAGGAAGGCGCAGGCCGCGCGGAAGAGTGCCAGTCAATGACCGAGCCCATCCTGACGCCTGAAGACGCGAATCCGGTTCCCGCCGAAGTGACCGAGGATCTGTCGCAGCCCTACGCGAAGTACCGACAGGATCGCGGTACGGAGATCGCCTCCGACGAGATCGACGCGATGATTGCGGAGCGCAAGTTTGAGCTTGCGCAAGAGCGGCAGCCGACGGCAGCGGACTCAACATCGGCTGCGGGCGTGGTGAGGGCGGGTGCGGGCGCAGTCAAGTCCGTCGGTAGCGCCGCTATCGACACGGTTCGGCAGGTTCCACTCCAGACCGTCGGCGGCGTGCGCGATGCGGTCGTGGGTACGCTCGACGCCATCGACGACATGCGAGAGTTCGCGCTGCATGGCGTGATGTCTGACGACGCAGCAGACCGCATCATGGAGAAGTATCGCTCGATCACTCCCGCCGCGATAGCGCGCAAGGGTCTGCCCGAGGTTCCCGACCCGCGCGGGATGGGCGGAACGGTCGTGCGCGAGGGTGTGAAGTTCATGTCGGCATTCGTGCCGCTCGTCGGGCAGGTGAACAAGTTCCGGCAGGCGCACGGATTGACGGGCGCTGCCGCTCGCATCGCCGGCGATGCCGTTGCTGGGTTCATGTCGAGTTTCCTCGTGATGGACCCGCTCGAGGGCGCACTCGAATCCTTCGTCGAGGAGAACCCCGACCTTCGCGGGCCGATTGACGAGTTCATGTCCCGCGATGAGGAAGACCCCGCAGTCGTCAACCGTCTCAAGAACGGTGTGGAGGACTTCGGGCTCGGCATCGTGGCAGATGGCGTGCTTCAGGGGCTCCGTGTCATCAAGGCCGGTCGTGCTGCCAAGCGGATCGCCAAAGAGAAAGAGATCGCGAGCGCCGCGAAGGCCACGATTGATGACCGGGTGACGCAGGCGCGCGAGGCGCTGGAGAGCGAGAAGCTTGCGCTTTCCGAGCCGCTTCCCGCCGATGCCACCGACGCGCAGAAGTCCGCACAACAAGGCAGGGCGGAAGAGATCGACGCGAAAATTGCCGAAGCGCAGCAGCGGCTTGATCTAGCCGCCGGAAACTCTCTGCCCGAGGGCGCTGCGTCCATTGGGCCGCTCGACGGCCCGAGGCTCGTCACCGCCGAAACCGGAGCGAAGCGGCTGGCCGACGCCGAAAAGCGCATCGAGGCGAAGTTCGGCACGGACAACATTAGTCGGGAAGAAATCACGGCTCTCGCCGCGCTCGAAGAGACGAAGATCGAAGTCAATCTGGAGCGAATTGACAGCCCCGAGGATGTGACTGCGTTGTTCCAAGAGGTGACGGACATCTTCGCGGAGTCCACGGCGAGAGCCCGCAGGCACGTTCGGCCCAACCAACTGACAGAAGAAGCGGCGGATCGGCTCGGGCTTACCGCCCGCGGTGTGCTCCGTCGCAGGCGCGGGCAAACGCTCAACGCCGAGGAGTCCGTTGCATTCCGCAAGGTCTGGGATAGCGCGGCGACACAAGTGGTTGATCTTGCCACTGCTGCGAGAGCACCCAACGCAGGCCCGGTCGATCAGTTCAAGTTCCGCAAGGCACTCGTGGCGTTCGAAGCCATCAATGAACAGGTGCTTGGCGCACGCGCAGAGACGGCCCGCGCACTCCAGTCGTGGAACATCAAGGTCGGCGGAACGAACGAGCAGGGCCGGATGCTCAATCAACTACTCGAAGCATCCGGTGGCGAGAAGGTAACCGCCCTGCTCGCTGACAGGATCGCGTCTGCGGCAGCCAATGGGGCCACGCCGGGGCAGCTCGGCGCAATGATGCGTCGTGGGCGCATGGCGCGCACTATCGAGGCGGTGCAGGAGTCGTTCGTTCTCGGGCTCCTCTGGACTCCATCCACGCACATTGTCAACAATCTCGGCAACTCCATCGTTCTCACAAACAACCTCGTCGAGCGGTTCGTCGCAGAGAAGGTCTTCGCGCAGGGCGGCGGTGTTGCCCCCGGCGAGTCGATGGCGCAGTTCCACGGGCTGATGGTCGGCATCAATGACCTGTTCAGTTTGGCAGCGCAGCGCGTTCGCGGGCAGAGCGTGGACGCTGCGAGCGAATCCCTTTCGCATCGGTACATCCGCGAGGGCAGCAAGCTGGACATGCCCGAGCCGAAGATTTCCAGCAAGGCGTTCGGTCTTGCGGAGAAATCAGGGTTGGGGCGCGCGGTGGACTTTGCTGGTGCGGCCACTCGCCTGCCCGGCAAGGCGCTGGGCGCGGAAGACTTCTTGTTCAAGTCGGTCGGCTACAGCATGGAACTCCACGCGCAGGCGCATCGCGCAGCGTTTGAACTTGGCGGCACAGCAGACGAGATCGCCGCGAACTATGTGAAGTTCGTCAATGACCCGCCCGAGAAGATCCGCATTGCCGCCGCCGACATGGCGCTATACAGCACATTCCAAGATGACGTTGGGACCATCGGAAAGGTGATGGTGGCCCTGCGGCGTGGCGGGCAGATGCGCGGTGGTCCGGGCGATGTGTTCATTGCGCTTGGCAGACTTGCAACCACGGTCGTTCTGCCTTTCGTGAAGATCCCGACAAAGCTCATGTCGTATTCGTTCGAGCGAGTTCCGGCGCTCTCGCACCTCAACGCCAACTTCCGAAAGAACATCGCTGCTGGTGGGGCCGAGGCCGAAATCGCGAAGGCGCGACTTGCCGTGGGCGCAACGGTTCTCGCCGCAGTATCAGACCTCACGGCACACGGCTACATCACGGGCGTGGCCCCCAACAATGCTGGCGAGCGCGAAGCCGCCACGCGCAGGGGCGTCAGGTTCGAGAGCATTCGGGTTGGCGACACCTACTACCCGTACAGTCGGACAGACCCGGCGGGCTTCGTGTTCTCGATTGCGGCCAACGTGCAGCAAGTCATAGACGACTACGACGTGGACGAAGAGGACGCTGCCGGGGCCGCAGAGATCATCGCGGCAGCGACGCTTGCAACGGCTACGACCTCGCTCAACAAATCGTATTTCTATTCGATGTCGCAACTCGTCGATGCGGTGAAAGACCCGGAGCGGTACGGCGGCGTGGTGGTCGAGCGGTTGGTGTCTTCATTCGTTCCTGCCCACACGTTGTTGCGGAGCGCCACCAAACTGACCGACCCGACGCGCTCAGACCCGGTGGGCGTTGCTGAGGCGGTGCAGTCGATGATTCCGATATGGCAGGCATCGCTCACCCGGCGGCGCGACCTGTGGGGCAAGGTCGTGACGAGTGAGCAGGGGTACAGCCCGTCACTCAGTCGCATCATTGACGTGACATCACCGATCAAGGCGTCGAGGGTCAAGCAGTCCCCCATCGACGAAGAGATTTCCGCTCAGGGCATGAGCGTCCAGCGCATCCGAAAGAAGACCACATTCCAAGGCGTTGACGTGAACATGCGCCAGTTCCCCGAGGTGTACGAGAAGTACGTCGAGTTGGCAGGGCACGCCTTGGAGAACGCGCACGGCATGGGCGCTGAAGAATGGCTCAGTGCCGTTGTGTCGGGAAACGTCAGCGGTATCAGCGAAATCTACAACATGAAGACCGACGGCCCCGACGGCACGAAGTCGCTTTGGATTCGCGGCGAGGTAACGCGGTTCAGGCGCTCGGCGCAGAACGCCATTGCGCCGCCGCGTGGAATCGAGAGTGATTTCCAAGGCGAGCAGTTTGACCAGTTCCGCGACTTCATCCGAACGCAACAGGAAGCCAAGCGCGTTGCGGCACGGGAGGCTTTGATGCAATGAGCGTAACAACCACCAACAAAAAACTCAGCTTCACGGGAACCGGCGACCAAAGCTCGCAGACGGTCACATTCGAGTTCTACGCCACATCGGAAATCCGAGTCGTCAAGGTCGTGACCGCCACAGGTGCCCGCACAGAGTTGACGCTCGACACGCACTATTCGGTAACCGGCGGCAGCGGGTCAACCGGTGCGGTTGTTCCCATCAGCGGCGCTACGAACTTCCCCGCCACGGTGACGTGGGAGGTGGAGCGCGTCACGCCACTCACCCAGACGTACACCTACACGGCAAGCGGCCCGTTCAGCGACTCGTCTCATGCGGACGCCATCGACAAGGGCGCGATGCGGCATCAGGAGATGCTCCGCGCCATCCCGAATGCCGAATCCACCAACGCGGCCACGATGACGCTCGATCAGGAGTACAGCACGGCGCACTCGCTGACCTTCCCACCGAAGCATATCCGAGCCTACGCGCAATGCCTCTCGGCCGAACATGGCTACGCAGTCGGCGACGAAGTGGCGTGGGGCATCGGCGGCATGGCGACAGGCGCAGACGTGACGGCAGCCGGTGGTATCACGGTCTGGGCCGACGCGACGAACCTCAGCTTCTACGTCTGCGAAACGAACAACCCTGCGGTGCGGTCGCTAACGACCGGGTCGCTGGTAGCAATCACACTCGCCTCGTGGAAGTTCTTTGTTCACGGGTGGTGGTAAGGAGGACGACATGAAGAACATCGGCATCCTGATAGCGGCACTCCTTCTCGCCGGTCCCGCAGCGGGCGCGGTATGGGAGGATTGCATCAACGACGTGGCGATAGGGCCGATGTTGCAGCCCGGTCAGATCGCCTGCTTCGAGATGAACGAAGACCTTTCGACTGAGGACTTGCAGAGCCCGATTCTCCGTGTTGATGCCTGCGACAACATCGACATCGTGTATGACGCGGACGATACGGGGGCCGAGTTCACTACAACGATTCGGGTTCTTAGCTGCGTCTCGACCACGGTCAGCACGGACTCTTGCAAGCCCATCGACAACGTGACGCTGACGGGTGCCAGCACGTCGTTCGAGATATTGGGTGCGGCGGCTGCGTTCATTTACGCGCAGGGCACTACCGATCCGGTATTGACCACCCCCCGCGTCCTCGTGAAGTGCAACTAGGAGCAACGCAATGAAACGATCAATCGTTCTACTGATTCTCGCGCTGCTGATTGCGCTGCCTGTGTTTGCCCAGAGCACTCGGCTCAAGAAGGGGCCGGGGGAGCAAGAATACCCGATTGCCTACTACACACTAAATGATGGCGCGTTCGTGCAGGGTACGTGTGCATCAGTTGGGCAGACCCTGGCGTCCGATGCCGCTTGCAACGGTAGTTCGAAGATGGTGATCCCTGGACATGATCTACTGATAACCAGGGTAGATGTCGGGATTATCGTTGCACCGCTTACCGGCACTGAGGGTTGCGACTTGATTCTCGACAACGGCGGGGCGACTGTGGCGACATTCTTTATCGGAAGCCCGAACCTAAAAGCTGTCGGGGATTCCGAAACGCAAACCGACCTAGCCAACACGACCGTTTCTGTAAACAACATACTGGTCGCCAGGCACGATGCACCATCCAACGCAACTGGTCCGGATGGCTGTGTAAGCGGTACGTGTGCGTGTACCGGCTCGGCCGCAGGCTACTCAGTGATTGTCTATGGCAAAAGAATCAACTAGGAGAACCCATGAAGTATTTTGTCATTATTTTTGCGTCATTGTTCGTCGCCGGGCAAGCGCAGGCGGTGGATCTGACATGCACGGTCCCGGCAGCCAACGTTACTCGCAGCATTGAACTGTGTGAGGAACTTCGCCTGGAGTTGAAGGTTCGGTCAGCAGAATGGTCGAACGACATCTGCGTGACGGCCTTCCTGCGAATGGGAATGCTGAATGGCGAGGTCGTCAGTTCTACACGCACCGCAGAGGCATCGGTGGCTGATTCTGTCGGGCTCGCGGTCAATGCGTTTGCATCCACATGGCAGAACCCTCCGAAGGCGGCTTGCGGCGACGGCACGCTGGACACCGAATTCGGTGAGGCGTGCGACGACGGGAACCTTGCAGACGGTGACGGAGGAGGACAACATGAAGAATCTCATTTCGATTACACTCGGGCTCTTGCTCGGGCTGCTCCTTGCCGGCACCGCCACGGCATACGATTGGAAGACTTGCGGCGCTGCTGAATCTGGGACCACGAGCAACACCATCGGCAAGAACGATATGCGGTGCTTCGACTACAACGAAGACGATCCGCACGACACGACGCCGCCGCTGCTCGCCGTCTCGCACTGTATGAAATATACCGTTCTGTACGATGCAGACGTAGACAGCGCCACTCCAGGCGGGACGATGAATGTCAACGTCTATCACTGCTTGGAGCCGACGTACTCCACAAACCACTGCCAAATCGTGCTGAACGCCACGCTGAGTGGTGCAGCCGACGACGACATCATCTGGGGTGCAGCGGCTGGCTGGATCACGGTCGTTGGAGACGGCGACCCCGGCACGGAAAAGCCGCGCACGCAGGTGACTTGCCACGGCGGGGGTTGAGTATGCGATTCCTTTGCATTGCGGCACTACTGCTGATGCTTGCTCCATCGGCGAGTGCGTACTGTGCTGCTGCTCCGTGCGGCACGCAAGGTGAACTGCTCGAACAGGGCACACAGGGCGGCTACCGCCAAGGCGGCGCAACTCGCGGCGCACCGGGATACTATGAGTGGGTTGATTCGTTCACGCGCGCCGCCGTGCGAACGCCTTGCGCCGACGAAGGCCCGATGGAGCGGTGCGACTGGAAGAGCCCGAACGCGACGTGGAGAACTGCCGGTAGTGTCGCACTGTTCGCGCCGCTTTCGAATGCCACGAGCGTTTTGTACGCACAACCGGGCGTGGCGAGCCTTGCACAGTATTCCGGCATCTCGCTATTCAGTCTCTCTGATTTGAGGCTCGGCGGTCCAGCCATACGCGGGGACATGGGATACGACGCGAATTCATGTTTCTACGGGTTCCACTTCGAGGGGGATACGACGATCAGTCTTCGGGCCTGCACCGGAAGTACATGCACGATTCTCAAATCGTTCACCGTCGCCGGTGGTGATTTCGCAACTCCGGTTGTTGGTGACGGACTTGGCATCTCGTCTGACGGTGGACGTGACGATACTGTCAAACTGACGGCATGGCATTTCGACGGTGCAGATGCGCCTGTAGCCTTTGCCAATTGGGCGACAGACCCTAGCCAAGTGTCCTATGAAATTTGTACCGCTGGCTGCGACGATACGTGGGACACCGCCCCGTCGTCTGCCTGCATAGCCAACGGTCGGCACGTCGGCGTGTTCGATAATTTCGCGTTTACTGCAATACGCTTCGACAACTGGCGCGGAGGAAGCATCCCGTGAGACTGCCGCTCCTGCTGCTTCTGATTGCGAATGTTGCCTCTGGCAGCATGGCGTCGTGGACAAGCGCCGCCTTCAGTGCGGATCCTGCGACGTGCGCCTACATCGACAGCCGACCCGCTGGGGATAGGTGGGTTCTAGTCTTTAGCGCCAATGATGCGATGCGCGGGTACATGATGCCGCTCAACACAGACGAACTGAACTATTGGATCTATGGCGTCGAGCGGAGGTATCGGGACTGATGAGCATCCTTAAAGACTACTGGTGGATTCTGCTGATCGGCGTTGGCGTTGGCGGTTGGGTTGCCGTTGCCGAAGACGGGCACACGGACAAGGAAAAGCGAATCACGCGCATCGAACAATACGTCGAGGTCGAGATTCAGAAGCAAGAGGACGAGAAGGCGGTGGACGAGTACCGCAAGGAACTGTGCGACGACGGGCGGCTAACTGGCGACATCTGCGATGAGGAGTAGGGCGTGCTGGAGCTACTGAGGGAGTGGGGCGCTGTCGTTGGCACGCTCGGGACGTTTGCAACAGTCGGGGTGATGCTCTGGCGTGCGAGCTCATTCTTCACGGCAACGCGGAAGGAATTCGTCTTCATCAACGAGACAATTCGTGATGTCAAGAAAGACATGAAGGATTTCAGGAAGGAAAACAAGGACGACCATGACACCCTTCACAAGCGCATCAACGATGTGAGTTGACGATGGGACCGTCATGGCGGCGCTGTATCGACTTCGTTATCAGCCGAGAAGGCGGGTACGTCGATCATCCGTCGGACCCCGGCGGCAGAACCAACTTCGGCATCTCGCAGCGAGCGCACAAGGACGTGGACATTCCCAATCTGACGCTCGCCGAAGCAGAAGCGATTTACGAGAAGGACTACTGGATTCCGTGCCGCTGTGACCGCATCGCGTATCCGGCCTCTCTCGCCGTATTCGACTACGCCGTGAACTCAGGGACCAAGGTGGCAACGAAGGCGCTACAGCGGTCGATTGGGGCGACCCCAGACGGCAAGTTCGGCCCTAAGACGATGCGTGCTCTCGGGAGATCCCACCCTACGTCCATCGCCAAGCACGTCACCGATCAGCGGCTCAGCAACTTCATTCGGATCGTTCGCCGTCGCCCGGCATCTCTGGTATTTCTCAAGGGCTGGATGCGGCGGCTGATGCACCTCACGGAAGCGTTTCAGAAATAGGAGAACAGCATGGACACAATCGAAGAATTCAAAGCGTGGCTCGACGGATTCACAGAGTCCATGAAGGGCGCTCCGAGCGAGAAGCAGTGGAAGCGCATCCAAGAGAAACTCAAAGAAGTGCAGCCAACCGCGATTTACCAGTCTCCGACTTGGGTCAACCCTTGGTGGGTGACACCCAGCACGACGACCGTGCAGCCGTTCTGGACATGTGGCGAAGTGTCCAATCCCACCACTACGACATTCACCCTGAACAGCTAGGAGAACAGCATGGAAGCACTCATCGCGGCAGGCTCGTTCATCATGGAAAACGCGGGGCTCATTCTGATGTCGCTCTTGGCGATTGTCGGAGCATTCGCACAACTCGCAACGCTCACGCCGAATACGGCAGATGATGTGTGGACGCAGAAGGCGCTCGACGCAATCAACTGGCTCGCTCGGAACACCGGCAAGTCGAAGAACGGATGACCCCGGAACTCGGGCTGTTCCTTGGCATCCTAGTGGTGGTCGTTGGGTTCGGCATCTACCTCGTCAGCCTCGGCAGCGACAAGGCCGACAAGAAGCACGCGGAGGATCAGCTTGAAGATCAGCAAGAATCCAACAAGGCGCAATCTGCTTGGTCTGCTCGCGGTGGCGTGCGTGGCTCTTACCAGCGTTGGCTGTCAAAGCGGAAGACTCGGGACGACTGACTGCGAGAAGGATCGCTGGTTCGACTCGCGCGGCGACATGACCGACGAGTATGCGGCTGCCTACGCTATTGCGTTCAGGCCGGACGAGGCTGGTCTGCCGACGCAGAACGTAATGATCTGGGAGCGGCTCGCGTACCTTGAGGATGGTGTCTGCTCAGCCCTGCCGCCGTTCCATGACATTCGCTAGTCAGCCCACCGGCACTCGCACCGGCACTCCTCCAGCACCGCTGGGTCCATTGTGCAGCGGCTGGTGCAGACCGCGACATCACCAAACGGCAACGATGGCGGCGAGCAGCCGAGGAGCAGGAGAGCGAGGGCGAGCTTCATCGCTTTGAGAAAAGCGCCGATATGACGCGATTCAGTGCAGCCGCGATCTTCGCATGACCGCTGTCGTTTGGATGGACACCGCGCCCCCACGCTCGCCACCAGATCCACTCGAAGTCCTCGGGTTCCAGCAGCGCATAGACATCGACCACTTCTACCCAGAGCGTGTCTGAAGCAATGCGATAGATGGCCTCGCGGTACGCCCTGAGTCGTTCGTCAAGCACAACGGAACTGCGAGCGCCCTTCCACTTCGGCGGCGTGAGCAAGATCACCGGACCGCCGTCGAGCATCCCTATCGTCGTGCGAAGATTCTCCTCGTAGACCTCTGGTTCGATTAGCGCGTCTTCCCACGCACCCCATACGTCGTTAGATCCAACGGCGATAATCACCACGTCAGCCGGCAACTCAGGAGCAATCTTCGACGGCCAAAGAGTTCCGTGCATCGAACATGCCCATGCCGGGCCTGGCGTTTGCCGCACGATGTCTGCGCTGGTGGCACCGCCGCAACCAGCGTTGACAATTTCTAGCGACGGTAGTTTGTTTCGCAATATGGCGGCATACGATGTTCGGTTACGGTTGCTTGCGCCCTGTCCCACTGTGATCGAGTCCCCAATCAGCAGCACTCGCTTCGTGGCGTCGTGATCGACCTGCCGGTGACGCCAGTTCTTCGCGTTGGCGGTGGGCGCTGCAAGCAGCGTGGCGGTGATGAGGGCGAGGGCGAGTTTCATCCCAAGAACCTCCAATAAAGCGCCCCGTCGATCAGCCCACCCAGCGCAAACGCCGTCATGTCCCTGTGCCTGCCGCTGTACGTGTTCAGCCCCTTGAGCCACCATCCCCAGCCTTCCGGCGTCTGGTCCGGCGTGCGATGCTGCGCGTCCTCGCGAATGAAGCCGACGAGGTATCCACTCATGGCTCCACCGAGAATTCGCCACGCGCCGGGCATGAAGACGACGGGGGCGAGTACCAACATGCACAGCAGCAGGTGGGCTATCTGCGCGCCGATTTCTTTGAGTGTGTCCTTCATGGCTTGGCCTCGGCGTCTGAGATCAAGAACGCACACGCCTGCCCTACGGACTCCATGCCGTTCTCCATCGCGTAAGCTTCTGCTCCAGCCGCTTCGCAGAAACGGTTAAGCAGAACGATCTTTTCCAGAGCCTCGGCGAGTTCGCGTTCCGTTGCAGCAAGGAGTTTTGGACAGGCCCAGCCATTGGGGTGATGAGTGCGGCACTCCGAACATGCTTCCTGCTGGGGGTGTCTGGGTTTCGATGTGGGGTTCAATTGTGCGCACTGTTGATTGTGCTCGATCGCAACCTCGATCCACGCGGCCCTCTCGTCTGCGAGCATCCGAAGGCTATCAGCCATGTGCTCTGGTTGCGGGCAGGCGGCTTCTCGTTCAAGTCTGCCGTGTGCATACCGTTCAAGTCTGCCGTGTGCATACGCAACGGCCCCCTGAATCTCGGCGAGTTCGCGGCGGGCGTCCTGGAGGTCGAGGGCGAGGTCTGAATGTAGCGACCCACTATATCGCCCGACTTCTCGCCTCAACAACTCGTCGCTAACCCTCGGCATCGTCTTCGCTCCTTCCGGCGGGGAGGGGGAGGGCGCGGATTGCGGCTACTGCCTCCTCGTTGAAGATGAAATCGGATGCCTGCTCAGCCGCCGCCTCCCGCATCGCCTCCGCCCCCTCGCGGCGGGCAGCCTCGACGGCAGGGGCGACAGCAAGTTCCAACTCCAGCGCCCACATGCCGTCGCCACGGTCTACCCACTTGCCGCGACTCAGGCCGACACCTTCGGGCGTCTCCAGTTCGACGAATCGACCAGCAACCGGACCCGGCGGGCCGTCGAATACGACGTGGACTGTTTCGCTTGTCTCTTTCTTGGCTTGATTCTCCTTGGGACCGCCGTGCCGGTAACACGCAAGGGCTGGCACGTAGCCGTCGTAGCTGGGCGTGCGACCTTCGTGCTTCCCGTAAGCGTCCTCGTCGCAGAAGCCAGCGGGGCAACCACCGCTCCATGCCGGAACAGAACACCTGCCAACGCCATCGGTCAGCTCTGAATGATGTCTAAAGAGCCTCGCCATCGTCGCCCCCTCCATCACCTTCATGCGCGTGTTCGATGAACAGGTCTTCGAGAGAGCGGGTGCCAACGTGGAGCACGGCGCGAACTTTATTTCGCGCCTGCATGACAGGAACAAGTCCGCTCTCGTGTTTCATAGTGGGCGCAGCTGGCACGGCGAGTGGTGGTTGCGCTGCAAATAGGCTTTCCATCAACTCCAGCGCCTTGCGCATTTCCAGCATTACATCCTTGTCCTCCCGCCGCGCAGCCTCGACGGCGGGGTCGATTGCGAGGCGCTGGATGGGTTCGGTGAGAACTTCAGCATCCTCTGGTAGCAGTACGTCATCATCAAGAAACCTTTGTATCGCCTCAGCCGCAGCCCGCGCGTCGTCGGTCATTTCTTCACCCTCACCATCCTGCGCACCGCTGCCATCCCAAGGCGTGCGCTGCGGGCGGTCTGCCAGTAGACATCGGGCTCGTGTATGAATGCCGAGAAGCTGAGCTTCTTTAGCTTCTCGACAGCGGCAGCGGCACGCGCCACCTTTCGCGCCGCATTCCGTACATGCTCACGATCTTTGGCGAGCGCCTTGCGACCGGCGTCGAGTTCATTCTTGGCTGCCCCCGCGGCTCCGTCGGCCACCTTGCGCAGCTTCGCGTTCTCGGCTTCCACCCTTTCGAGTCTCTTGGCTTTTGCGCGCAGGCTGCGGAGTTCTTCCCGCACGTCCTTCGACACCTTACGCTTGCAGGCTGCGTATATCTCGCCGAACACTTCGTCAGTAACGCTACTCATCGGCTCTCCTCCATGCGGGCATGTCAAGCGGGATGCCGGGCTCTTTTTCCGCGCAGCCCTGATATGTCATGCGATTATCGTAAGACCAACCCCTCGTGCTTTCGTGCATACACAGTGCCTTGACCGGACCGCCACCGTCGCACGCAGCGACCATTTCCGACCAGTACATGCAGCCTTCGCAGCTCATCGGCTCTCCTTCTCGCGCTCGGCGAGCATGGCGTCGGCATCCATGTACGACCACGTAGCCCGGTCGGTTTCGGGTGACTCTGCGTATTCGCTGTTCGCGCAGTACCCCGCCAGCGCCGCCGCCGCGAAGAGGTCGCGCAAGTGGATATCCTCATTGGATGTCCCGCCGTTGTTGATAACGCACGGATTACTCGGCTTCGGCTCAGGCATCGGCGGGCTCCTCGGCCAACTCGGCCTTCCGGTTCGTGTATGCCTCGCGGATCAATTCGCGCTGGCTCGGTGTCCACGGGAGCGACCTGTTCTCAGCCAACAGGCAGTCCAGCGCGGCGATTGATTCGGCGTGGTCGAGTGCGGCTTTCAGCGCCTCGAATTCCGCTTCGCTTGGCGCGTCCGACGACCCCTCTGCCCACTCGGCGAGCTGTTGGCCGATGTCTTCGGAGAGTGGTTGGCTATCCGCGAAGATGTGGTTGAACTGGCGCGGGCACTTCATCATCGCCCGCTCGCCGATCTCGTCGGACTTCCATGTCGGCACGCCGCCACTCGCGGGGTAGAGCAGGCAGTTGACGGTTTGCTCGTACAGGAACTCCTCGCCCGCAATTGGCATCCAGCCCAGCGGAACGGGCTCCTTCTTGGGGATGATCTTCATCTTCTCCTTGGCGCGGAAGCAGCAGATCGCGTTGACGCCAAGCTGAAGAACATTGTTGATGAGTCGCCGTCGCGCCGCCTTGGGCTTCTGCCATGCGATCATCGACTTCTTGAAGTCGCCGCCCATCTCCTTGTCATGCCACTCCAGCACGCCGCCCGGCCCTTCGTGTTCGTGCGATAGTGAGTCCACGACGATGATCTTCGCGCCCTTCGACACGCAGAATTCGATGGCGGCGAGGTAGTCGAGCGGGCTGAAGGGCGCGTCGAACTGGACGTGCTGGAACTCGAAGTCGTCCGCGTAGTGCAGCGCCCGGCGGCTCTCCGTGTCGATGACGTAGATTTCCCCGTCGGTGACGCGCTGCATTCCGGTCGCTAGGCGCAGTGCGCTCATCGTCTTCCCGCAGCCCGACGGACCCATGAGTCCGACGAGAAGCGGCACGCGCTCTCGGGTGGCGGGTTTCGCGTCGAAGGTTCGGTCGGTCAAGCTGCGTCCTCCATCGTTTCCTTCGCCATTGCCCACGCGGGGACATAGGCGGGGTTCGGTCGGCCGGATGTCGCGTAGCCGGGCCACTCATCGTTCTCCAGACAACGCGACCACAGCGCAATCGCCCGCTGCCAACGCGACTCGCCGAACTCGCGCATACAGCCCGCAGCTTCCATCGGTGTGACCGCGTAGGGCTCGCGCAGTTCGACGAACCAGAACGTGAACGACACGCGACCCGCAAGTTCCGGATGGAGCGTCGTCACGGCACTGCGATAGGCGGCATCCTGCATCGCGCCGCCATAGCGGAACAGGCTCGCCGTGCAGGCATCCGGGTGGACGCTGCCCTCGGTCGTCTTGAGATCGACGATCCGTGTCCAGTCGTCGCTCAGCCAGTCAATGCGTGCGTGGCAGACGACATCGCGCGGTTCGGCGGCTTCCTTCCACTCCACCTTGACCTCAGACGCGCCACTCGCTTGCGGAAACCCCGCCTTCGCCATGTTCTCGCGAATCCGCTCCACGACCGGGAGCGCGGCCTCGTACTTCGGCTTGACGACAGGTACGAGGCCTTTGGAGATAGCGAGATCCCGCGCGGCCTTTGCGTCGTTCGACCGGAATGCGTCCGCGTCGATGACCTCGACACCCTTGCCGTCTTCGAGCAGCAGCGCGTGGAATAGTGTGCCCAGGTCAGTCGCCCCCGTGCCCTTGCGCCGCTTGCCGCCGAGAAGCCGGTGAAACGTGTGGGCGTGCAGCGGTGACTCTTCGATCAGCGTTTCGCCCGTGCTGGGTGACAGCGCAACCTTCTCATCGTCGTACTCAGGTGCCTTCATTCGTCCTCCACAGCGGCATCAGCAGCCTCTCCCAGCCCACTGATGCCGCCTCCCCTCCCCCGACCATCGGTGAAGAGCCATGTGAACCAGTTCCGAATGCGAGCGGGCCGGTCGTCGTCGCGGGACAGCAACGGGTGTCTGCCACCGCTCCGACCCACTCGCGGGGGTGAGCGTTCGCCTTCGCGCGGGATGAATTCGGTTCGCTTCACGACCGTGTGCCGTCGAGGTACTCGAAGAGGCGGGTAGTTTGCCATTGGCGCGCCGCCAAGTCCGCCGCCGAGCGCGCCGAGTACGCCGCCGAGTCAGCCGCCGAGCGCGCCGAGTGCGCCGCCGAGTACGCCGCCAAGCGCGCCGAGCGCGCCGCCGAGTCCGACGCCAAGTCCGCCGCCAAGCGCGCCGAGTACGCCGAGTGCGCCGCCGAGGACGCCGCCGAGTCCGACGCCGAGTACGCCGCCGAGTCCGACGCCGAGTACGCCT
>PIVZ01001578.1 GCA_003354045.1 bacterium | reverse complement strand
GATTAGCTCAAGCACGCCGCCAGGCGAGGAGAGATCCCGCTTGAACTCCAACGTCTTGCCTTCCGCGCGCTGGAGCATCGCCATGAGGTCCGCCATACTCGGAAGTATACTCGGAAGACCCTCGGCGCATCAAGCTTCCGAGCTCGTCAATATTCCATGCTTGGTATGGCGGTCGGATCGGTCGCTACTGCGGCAGGATCACGACTTCGGGCATTGGAACGACGGGGGCCAGCGAGGGGGCCCCGGTGCGACCGTGACGCAAGGCCTCCGGTCAGCTCGTCGGGGCGAGGAGCGGCACCTGGAACCACCGGGAACCAGTGGGATCAAGAAGGACGAAAGAGCGAGAGTCGGGACCGGCTGGCCGACGCCGATTCAAGCGTCCGTGGTATCGGCGTCGGCCTTGTTGCCTTCGAGGACGGTCACGCCGCCGCCGGCCATGCAGGCTCCGACGAACACGACCGCGGCGAGGATGAGAATCGGCCCGCGGTCGTCGTTGTAGAAGTAGGACAGCACCAACAGCGCGCCGAAGATCACCAGGAGCCATCGTC
>PIVZ01000154.1 GCA_003354045.1 bacterium | reverse complement strand
TTCGCCGGCGCATCGAACATGGGGACAGCGATCCCGGAAGGATCGCACAGTCGGCGGAGCGCATCGTCGCCATCACCAGCCGCCTCGACGCTCTGATTCGTGACTTCACGAGCTTCGCTCGCGACCAGACGTTGAATCTCGAAGCCGTCGAGATCCCCCAGTTCTTGACTAGCGTGGTGACCCTCTGGGAGTCGGAAGCCCTTCAAAACGGTGTCAGACTGAGCGTCAGCAGCGCCAACGGCTGCCCCCCGATACGGGCGGATCGGGTCAAGCTGCTGCGGATCTTCGACAACCTGGTGAAGAACGCACTGGAGGCCATCGGCGACGGGCCCGGCCGAATCGTGCTCGACGCGACATCGGTCGACTCGAAGCGCGTTCGCATATCGGTACAAGACACCGGCCCCGGAGTCCCCGACGGTATCGACGTGTTCGCCCTGTTCAAGACCACCAAGCCCGACGGCACGGGCGTCGGGCTAGCCATCGTCAAACAGCTCGCCGAGGTGCACGGCGGCTCCGTCAAGTACTCGGCCGCCTCTCCCTCTGGCACTGTTTTCGAGGTCGATCTTCCCTGCGACGGCCCCGTTACGCCGCTGGCGGATGAAAAGACCACCCGCTCACAGGCCAGCGAAGGGCCCGCCGCGCGCCGGTTGGAGTCGCGCGCCGGTTAGCGCTGTGACCCGCTCGCTGTTACCCTCCCTCACCGTTTCCCGATAGGAGACCCGGCAGGAGCACGCCCGCGCACCCACAACCGTCATGCATACCACCGCAAACCGTCGAGACGACGTTCGCAACGTCGCCATCATCGCCCATGTAGACCACGGCAAGACGACGCTCGTTGATGCGTTGCTTCACCAGAGCGGGACGTTCCGCGTCAATCAGCGGGTGGTGGAACGGGTCATGGACTCCTACGCTCTGGAACGTGAGCGGGGCATCACGATTCTCGCCAAGAACACCGCTGTCGAGTACGCGGGGGTTCAGATCAACATCGTGGACACCCCAGGCCATTCCGATTTCGGCGGCGAGGTCGAACGAACCCTGGCAATGGTCGACGGAGTCATGCTTCTCGTCGATGCCTCCGAAGGCCCGCTTCCTCAGACGCGGTTCGTCCTGCAAAAGGCCCTGTCGCTCGGCCTGCCCCCCATCGTCTGCGTCAACAAGATCGACCGGTCTGACGCCCGCGTTCCCGAGGTCTTGAACGAAATCTACGACCTGTTCATAGACCTCGACGCCAGCGAAGAGCAGCTCGAGTTCCCGGTAGTCTACACCAACGCGCGCGCCGGCCTCGCCAGCCGCAAGCTCGAAGAGCCGGCCGATAGCCTACGGCCGCTTTTCGACCTGATCGTGCAGACGCTGCCCGGACCGGTCGGTGACGAAGACGGGGCCCTCCAGTTTCAATGCAACAACCTCGACTACGATAACTACGTCGGCCGCCTCGCGATCGGTCGCATCAAGAACGGCCGCCTGAAGACCGCCGAGACCTTTGCCCTGTGCCGGGAGGATCAGGCGCCGCGCACGGTAAAGGTCAGCCAGATCTATACCTGGCGCGGCCTCGAGCGCGTAGCCGTAGACGAGGCCAAGGCAGGGGAGATAGTCGCGCTGGCCGGCATCGAGGACATTCACATCGGCGATACCGTCGGAGACCTGGAAGACCCCCGCCCCTTGCCCGCGATCCGCATAGACGAGCCGACCATCGCCATGGTCTTCGGCGCCAACACCGGCCCGTGGTCGGGCCGCGAGGGTAACTACGTGACCTCCCGTAAGCTGCGCGAGCGTCTCTTCCAGGAGCAACGCCGTAACGTGAGCATGCGCGTCGAAGAGACCGGATCGCCGGATGCCCTGAGTGTGGCCGGCCGCGGAGAGCTTCAACTGGCCATACTCATCGAGACCATGCGCCGCGAGGGTTACGAGATGCAGGTCTCCAGGCCGACCGCGATTACTCGTGAGGTAGAGGGTAAGCGTCATGAGCCGATCGAGCTGCTGGTCATCGATTTGGCCGAGGACTACGTCGGCGTGGTCTCTCAGCTACTCGCCTTGCGCCGCGGGAAGATGACCAAGATGGTTCCGGCCGGTTCGGGCAGAACGCGTATCGAGTTCAGGGTTCCCTCCCGAGGGCTGATCGGGCTGCGCTCTCGCCTGCTCACCGAAACCCGCGGCACCGGAATCATGAACGCACTGTTCGACGGCTGGGCGCCGTGGTCGGGCTCCATCCAGTCTCGTGTCAACGGATCGCTGGTCGCCGATCGCGAGGGGGTGGCGACCCCGTACTCGGTATTTCATTTGCAGGAACGTGGCGTCCTGTTCACCGCACCCGGTACGCGTGTGTACGAAGGGATGGTCGTTGGTGAGTATTCACGCAGGTCGGAGCTCAACGTGAACATCTGCCGCGAGAAGAAACTCACCAACATGCGCGCGTCCGGCCACGACGAGGCCGTGATTATTACACCCCGCCGAGAGATGGGACTGGAAGCCGCCATCGAATGGATTGCCGAAGACGAGCTGGTCGAGGTCACTCCGAAATCGATTCGGCTTCGCAAACGGGTTCTACGCCAGAACGAACGCCCCAAGCGCCGGCGAGACGACGATACGTGACCGCCCGTCTACTCCCCGCCGCCAACGGTTTCGTAGCCGCGCGGCCAGTTCCACCCATAGCCCCATCGCCATGAGGCCGGCATCCACGGCGGGCCGCCGGCTCGCACCCCCAGGTACATGGCGCTCGCCGTGCCTATTCCGGCCTTTTCGGTAACGCAGTTCTCCAGCTCGCGATCGGCGTGGTAGCGGTCCTCCGAGCTCCCGCCGCACCAGTAGGCGATGTCGTGCTTTACGCAGCAGTCGCGCCAGTTGCTGTCGGGCCACATGGAACAGCCGTCGGTCGTGAACGGATGGGGTGGAAGATCGCCTTCCCCTCTGTGCAGCCGGCAAGACTCTACTGCCTCGGCAACCAGAGCCTCGGCTGCGCCGGCTTCGCTCCGGTAGGGATCGATCGTGTGCGTACTGGCCGTACAGCCGGCAACAAAGGCTCCCATGACGGCTGCCAGCGCTACCAGATACGGAACGGCGCGCGAACCGTGCCTGTTGTCGGCTCGAGTCGCCGGCCCCCCGGTCGTGACCGGCAGCCGTCTACATTCCGTCTGCTCAGAGATCACGTCGAGGCTCGTCGGCGCCACGGCCGAGTATACGATCCGCGTCGATACGGATGCTTTCGATGATTGCCGGAAAATCGTCCTGCGTTATCAAGCGGCTCGGTGGCCGCGGGAACGGGAAGCTTTCCGCCAGCTTCTCGTCAACCTCTATCTCCAGGGTCACAAGCTCGCGGAAGTCGATGCCACGATAGACGTAAGGATTGTCGAGGACCAGCGGCTTGACCACCCCACCACAGTGCTCGGTCAGTTTCTCAGCCATCAACTCGGTGAGGTAGGCGTCGGAGACGAGCCACGGCCTCACCTCTTCACCGATGTCCATGTTGCGGCGCAGGACCACCTTCATGTCCGGAATACGGACGCGTGAGTCCCACCACACCCCGTCAACGGCCCTCATCGCACCACCTCCCACGTCGGCGGGCAGCCCGCCCAAACGATCGAAGGCACCTTTCATCCACGCATCGATGCTCCTGTTATAGCCTGTCTCGGTGCCCGCTCCGCGTTCATAGATGATCCCTCCGGTGAGCTTCACCCCGAGCAGGTTCGAGTAGAGATCCTCGGGCGAGAAAGACGAGAGCCCTTCGGGAAAGAAATCAATCGTCGCATACCCGTACCAGGTGGCGATCTCGTGCCAGATCGAAACCTGAAACGCGAGCCATTGAGCGATCGGCACTGTGACCTCGCGCAGGCCGTGCTCTTTGATCAGGCTCCGCTCCACCGGCTGCAACACCACTCGGCGCTTCCCGCCCTCATGGGGTAGATCGACCGTTGCTCCGGTTTCGAGGTATCGACCGATCCGCGAGGCCAGGAATAGCGTCATGTCGGCGTAGTCGCGGACGTGTGCCGTGTCGATGAAACCACCGCGGCAGGTATAGACGAGGCCGTTGTCCTCGCGCAGAAACTCGCCTGTTTCCAGATCGGCCTCCATCGTCAAGAAGCCGCTCGCATACTTGTGGTTGCCGATGTCATCTGGGCTGCGCATATTGCCGAGCTTGTAGGCGGGCACCGGGACGCTGCCGATCTTGGCACGCAGATCCACTCCAAAAGCGCAGCAGGGGCGCACGGCATCGGGCGCCGGGATGATGGGGATCTCCTCGGCAGGGGTGTCCAGGTAGAGATCGTCTTCGTCAGTGTAGTCTCCGAGCGCACGCGCCACGGCACCGCCGGGTGCGACCGATGAAGAAAACCAGCGCGACGTGGTCGTGCATGCGTTCGCCAACAGCAAGATGAGAGGCAGCAGTACGAAGAAATAGCGGGGCATCGGTTCGTCGCCTCCTTTTGCCGACCCGGAGGCGCACTTGACAGTGTAGTCGAGCTACCGCAGGAGAGGCAAGCACCGAGCCTCTAACCCGGGTTAGCTCAGCCGCAATGGCTCGGGCTCGCTCTCGGTCAGATACTCGAACTGCTCCCTGAACTGGTCCTCGGACAGGTTGGTGGTTGCCGCAAGACGGGCGAGAAGTGCGGGATCCTCGAAATCATCGCGCCGGATCCGGATCATGTAGCGCCGGGCGATCGAGTAACGGGTCGACTGCATGTCCACCAGACGCACGCGCGTGCGTCCGGTCTCTTCGTCGAGCAGGTCCTTGAACGCAATCGGTACGAAGCGGTCGCCCTGCATGGAAACCATCGCCGCGTTGCCCCCCTCGAGCAGATACTTGGCCGCACAGTAGCCGAGGTCGCGCGTGTACTCCATATCCGAGGGTATCGGGTCGGCACAGCGCAGCTCGTAGCCGATGTTCTTCGAGACGATGGTTCTCTTGACACCGAGCTCTTCCAGCCGCGCGCGCACCTCACGTTTGAGCAACTCGCCAATCTCGATCTCGGCGATGCGTACGTGGCCGTGCTCGTCCTTCTCGACATGGTTGAGTCCGGCCAGCTCGGTCTCGTCGAGGCTGAGCGCGACGCCTTCCGCAATGAGTGCAACGCCGTGGCGACTGCCTTCACTTAGCCGCTTGATTATAGCCCCGGCAAGTATGTCCACGACGCGCCTGAGCGTGCCGGCCCCTTCTTCGAGCTCTTCGGGGATGATCGTCAACGTGGCCCCGGCGGCCTTGCCGATGCCGAGAGCCAGATGTCCGGCCTTGCGCCCCATCGCTACGGCGAAGTACCAGCGCGACGTGGTGTAGGCGTCCACCATCAGGTTCTTGACGAGCTCCGATCCTACGTGACGCGCCGTCCGAAAGCCGAAGGTGTCTATGTAAGCGGGAAGGTCGAGATCGTTGTCTATGGTTTTGGGAACATGGATGACCCTGATCCGTCCACGGGCCTGCTGCTCTATCTTGAGCGCCGAGAAGGCCGTATCGTCGCCGCCGATGGTGATCAGCATGCTGACTCCGAGATCGTCGAGCGTCGCGACGGCACGCTCGAGCAACGCGGGATCAGTGGTCGGGTTGGCCCGGGAGATCCCCAGGATCGAGCCACCACGAAAGTGGATGCGGCTCACATCGGCTATCTCCAGGCGACTTGCCGCGCCGGCGTCCCCCGCCATCAACCTCTCGAAACCGTCACGAATGCCGAGGACTTCCACCCCGTCAAGACGGCAGCGGATGGTGGCCGCGCCGATAACGCTGTTTATGCCCGGGGCGGGACCGCCGCCCACGAGGATCGCTAGCTTCTCGCCCTCACTCATCGTAGGGCGAACTATAGTAACCTGGGACTCTTCAAGCCAGCGTCAGTCGTCGCGTTCGGTGCTGCTCCAGATGCCATGGTGATAGAGCCAGTCCTCGCCGGCCTGCGACTTCCATATGGCAAAGTAGCGGCCCGAGTCCGTGTACCTGTCGCCGTCACCACTGTCGAAGAGGACCCCGTAGGTACCGACTTCGTAGGCGACATTGCCGAGCGTGTAGACCTCGAGCGTCTTGACGAATGGCTCTCTCATGCCCAGGCCCTGCTGAGCAGCAAAGTACTCGACAATGCTCGCGCGTCCCTCGAGCATCCCCCGCTTGGGCGGGATCAGACTCGCATCGCTGGCATACATGCTCGCCAGGCTCTTGCTGTCTCCGTCGCGAAACGCAGTCATCCAACCCGCATTGGCGCGTTCGATGGCACCACGCACCTCGGCCGTGTCAAGCTTGGCATCGCCGAGATCAGGCAGGCCCAGGCGGTTGTGACCCGCCGGGCTTTCGAGCGGTTTGAGCGAGGCCTTGGCCGGTGCGTCGGGAAGGATTTGGGTGGCGCGTTCAGCCAGCGCACCGCTGGCCAGGAGAAGGCCCGCGATGGCAAACATGTAGCCGTGGATTTTCATCAGCACCCGTCTGCAACGACCACCCAGGCAAGGCCGTCCGCCGTCCGCCCTCCACCGAGCGCTGGGACTGCCCCCTGAGTTCTTATCGATGTTAGCCGGCTCGACGGTACTCAGGAAGATGCCTTGGCGCTCTGCAGCCAGCTATTTCCAGGAGGTCTAACCACTCGTCTGCGGCACCGCTACCAGCTCAGATCGGAATCGGAAGCTTCGTGGACAAGGGCACCTGCCATGGGCACCCCGCAGGCTGTCGGTGTTGAAGCTTGGCCTGTGACGTGGTCAATTCCGCCTGTGGCTGAGAGCCCGAAATTGAGCCTCATCGTTCCCGTGCATGGAGTGCCCTTCGAACTCACACGAGCGGCGGCCGTAGCGGCCGAGGCGGCGCAAATGGACGGTATCTGGGTCCCCGACCATCTCGTCAATGAGGCCCGCCCCCAGGCGGGGGTGCTAGAGTGCTGGACGGCGCTCTCCGCCCTGGCTGTGGCCACCAAGGAGGTTCCGATCGGCCCGCTGGTGCTGGTCAGCGGCTTTCGCCACCCCCCCTTGTTGGCGAGGCAGGCGGCTACACTGGAGGCGATCGCCCCTGGACGGCTGCGCATTGGACTGGGAACGGGCGGGTTCACCTACCAAGCGACCTGCGCCCAGCTCGACTTCGAAGAGAGGCAGCCGGCGGCGCGGGTGGCCCACTGCGAGGAAACGATTCGCTGCCTGCGCGAGCACTGGGCTGCCGGCGACGCGGGCTCGCAAGGCAGCTTGCCGGAACCGGCATTGGCGCGCGGCTACCCGCTCGCCAGACAGTCGATGCCGATCATCCTGGCCGCCCGCCGCCCCGCGATGTTGCGCCTGACGGCGCGCATGGCGGACGGCTGGAACTGCCCGCTGCCAAGCGAACTGGTAACGGGTCTGGCCACGATCGAAAGCGCCGGACGCACCCGTGAAAGTATCCACACCAGTGTCTTCGCCATCCTCGTCACCGGCAGCAACGAAAACGAGGCACGCAGAGCGCTTGCGAGAGCCGGCCCGAGTGCGCAGCTCTTCGGTGACGTCGAGGAGCACCATCTGTTCGGGTCGCCGGCGCGGCTGCTAGAGCGCATACACGAACTCGGCCGCAACGGCGCCAACGAGATCACCATCGACGTTCGCGGCATGCCCGCAGTGGAGGCCATCGACCTGTTGAGCCGTGAGGTACTCCCCCACCTCGACTAGCCCGTCCATCCCACTCTCCCACGCCATCACCTCTGACCGAGCGAAGATATGATGTGGTAGGCCGGGTTAGCCCGGATTATTCATGAGCGCGCGTCGGCGTGCCAACTCCGCACGGCCACGACGTTGCGCGGCGGGGAACATGCGGTTGACGATGCCCGGGAAGGCCCCGGCCAGGCGCAACAGGTTACCGCGCACGGGCGGCACGAGGATCTCGCGCGGTTGCTCCTCGGCCGCTTTCAAGATCGCCTGGGCAACGGATTGCGGAGCAAGGGGCTTATCGGAGAACGAGAGTGCGGCTGCATCGTCGTCTACCTGCTTGGCCAGCATCGGCGTCTCCACCGCACCCGGGCATACCAACGTAAACTTCACCGGCGTATCGCCGAGCTCGATGGCGCAGCCGTGGGTGAACGCCCGAACGGCGTGCTTGGTTGCAGCATAGACGGCGGTTCCGGGAAGCGGAATGAAAGAGGCCAGGCTGGCGGTATTTATCACGTGGCCATAGCCCTGCTCGAGGAAGCGAGGCACGGCACTATGCACTCCGTTGATGACGCCCACGAGGTTTACGTCCACCATGTGGCTAAGCTTTTCGAGTGGGACCTCGTGGCTCAGTCCGGTGTGAACCAATCCCGCGTTGTTGATGAGAACATCGACGCCGCCGAGCTCGTTCCACGTCTCGTTGAGCGCTCGTTCCCACTCGGTGTACTGGCGCACGTCGAGATAGAGAGGGTGAGCCCTCTCACCGAGCTTCGCACACAGATTCAGCGTTGCCTCTCGGTTGACGTCGCAGACGGCGACCCTGTGGCCCCTGGCCACGAGCAACTCGGCGGTGGCCGCGCCGATACCGCTAGCGCCGCCGGTGAGCATGAACCTCGTTCCGAATTTCAGCATCGCGTCCTCCTTGCCCGAACAAGCAGCGACGGCCCCTTCTATCGGGATGGCCCGGTTTTTACCACGCATACCATTACGTCCGCTTCGGGCGCCGGCGCCTGGAACGAACCCTATGTCTTGCTGGCATGGTTCGGAGCCTGGGTGGCGCTCGACCTTGCTTTCTGCGGACAAGCCAGGGCATGCGCGAGAAAGGCAGGAGGAATGTACTTCCCACTCGGCGCCGTAAGGTCTAAGAACCAGGGCAAGCCTTGTTCGCCGGATAACAGGAGAGAGAAGGATGGAGCTACCGAAGACCGGGACTGCGAAAGACGAGTTGATCGCGCACATGCGCGACTTGAAGCAAAGCGATGCCGACTGGCGCGGCGGCCGCACCTGGTCGCTGATCTATCCTGCCGGTCCGGATGTAGACGAGGTCTTGCGGGAGGCCAACAATCTCTACCTTTTCGAGAATGCCCTCAACCCGTTCCGCTTCCCGAGCCTGCGGCAGATGGAGTCGGAGGTCGTCGCCATGACCGCGGCGCTTCTCAATGGCGGCGACATGGCCGGTGGCTCGATGACCTCTGGTGGCACCGAGAGCATCCTGCTGGCAGTGAAGACGGCCCGTAACCTCGCGCGCGAAGAGAGGGATATAACGGCGCCGGAGATGATAGTCCCGGTCTCCGCCCACCCGGCCTTCGCCAAGGCCTCCGAGGTGCTAGGCATAGAGTTCAAGCAAGCCCCGCTGCGCGACGATCTGCGCTGCAACGTCGAGGCTGCCACAGAGCTGATCACTGATAATACCGTGTTGATGATGGGCTCGT
>PIVZ01001577.1 GCA_003354045.1 bacterium | reverse complement strand
CTGCTGCATGGGGTCGGTGGGGAACGAGCGGCCGAGCTCTTTCTTCACCAGCGCCTTGTATTCGCCGACGAGATCTCGGAGTTGCTCGGCGGTGAGGTCGGTGTCGCGGCTGACGCGGGACTTCTTCTTCTTGCGCTCGAGGATGGCTTCGAACGGATTCTCGTGTTTCGACGAAGCGGCCTTCAACTCCATGACGACTTCGGCGTACATCTGGATGAAGCGCCGGTAGCTGTCCCACGCGAAGCGCTCGTTGCCGCTCACTGCGGCCAAGCCGGCCACGGTGTCGTCGTTCAGACCGAGGTTGAGCACGGTATCCATCATTCCGGGCATGGAAGCGCGCGCGCCGGAGCGCACCGAGACGAGCAGCGGATCCTTGGCGTCTCCGAACTTCTTGCCCATCTCTCTTTCGAGCTTGGCGAGGTGTTTCTCCACCTGCTCGCGCACGCCGGCGGGATACACGTCCTTCTTGGCGTCGTACTGGTTGCAGACCTCGGTCGTCACCGTGAACCCGGGAGGCACCGGCAAGCCGAGCCCGGCCATCTCGGCCAGG
>PIVZ01001576.1 GCA_003354045.1 bacterium | reverse complement strand
CGCTGTTCGTGATAGCCCGGTCGCATACCGATCGGGAAAGTCGTCTCGACGACGAGAGTGGAGCCGGGTTCGCGCTTCACCGCCGGGGCAGATTTCAATCTGATTTCAAGACGAAAGGATCCTGAATGCAATCCCAGACATCGAGCCGCGACCACCTGTTCCTGACGCTCCTCTTCTGCCTCGTGACCGGACTGGGGGTCGTGGGGAGTTCGAACGCGCAGGACGACTCCATCCTGTGGTCCTACGATGCGGGTGGCTGAGTCTACACCACGCCCGCGGTCGCGGGCGATCTCCTGCTCATCGGTTCCTGTTCCGGCCTTTTCCTGGCGCTCGACCGCCAGGTAGGCACCGAGGTCTGGCGCTACGACACGCAGCATGACGGCTCGCCGGCGCAATTCCACGGCGACCCGCTCCTGGTCAACGGTCTCGTCATCACCGGCTGCGACCGGACCAGCCTGGCTCATACGTATGCCGTCGACATGGAGTCTGGTGAGGTCGTCTGGAAGCAGGGCGGTTCGGCTCTCGAGTCGGACATCGTGCTGGCGGGGGG
>PIVZ01001575.1 GCA_003354045.1 bacterium | reverse complement strand
TCCAACCTTCTATCTGACATCCGGTGAGACCTGGATACCCTGGGAGCTTCTACGACTCCGGAACCCCGACCACCCCAAGGACGGCATCGGTCTGGTCGAAGCTTTCGCCTTCAGCCGCTGGCTCACGGGCGCTCAGGACTACCTCGATCTCGAACTGGCTGATTGTGCGCTGGTTGTACCGGAAGCATCCATGCTCAAGAATGCGACGGCCGAGCGGGAAATGATTCTCTCTCTCGCCGACGAGCGTCGCCGTGTCGAGACGTTCACGCCGGCCTCCTACGACAACGTCTTCCTCCGACTCGCGTCCGGCCGCTACGATGGGTGGCACTTCGCCGGCCATGGGCGACGTCAAGGTCCAGGAGGTGTCCTTTACCACCTCGAGCATGGGCGCGGCCTTTGCCGCGGCGAATCTCGATCTCAGCGGGCCCGCGCCGGCAGACGCAGACGCGGCTACGGCCGATGCGCCGTCCGCTGCTGAACCCGCGGCCGAGAGCGACACGGACGAGGTGCATGAGGTCCGCAAGACGGCGTTGGAGTTGCTGCTGAGCGAA
>PIVZ01000734.1 GCA_003354045.1 bacterium | reverse complement strand
GGTCGTGGCCTGGCTTTGCGGGCTGGTCGAGCTTCTTTTGCTCAAGGGCTTAGCGAGTTTGGATCTGTAATTGGGGCCAGTGAACTTGCGTTTAAGGTTATCCCTATGGCTACAAAGGTAAAGGTTGGCCTTAAGGCTCTGGCTGAAACTTTTTCCAAGTTCAGTGATCAAGAAACTGATGTTGAAGAGGCTGACGACAGATTCATTTATACCATCTATCAATGCCCCGTTTGCTGGAGCAGAACCAGCGACAGGAATAGTGTGTAGAAAAGCCTGGCGCCGTAAGGGAGACGCGAGAGGCGGTAATCTGCAGTGGCGAATATCTTCATGGTGCCGCCCGCCATCCTGCGAGTGGTTCGAAGCTCGGCGTGGCCCGTGCGCGGCCGGCCTCGAAGACCACCGCGGCGAGGTCCGTTCTTTCTTCGAGCAGCGGGAGCAACGGGCCGGGGGCGACGACCAGCGCGGTGCTCCACGCCTCCGCAACGGAAGCATCGTTACAGATTACAGTCACGTCACGGTCGGTTTCTATCCACAGCCCACTTCTCGGGTCGATGATGTGAGGAGCCGCGCGCACGGTCTCGTCCTCTCCCTTTTTCGAACTGCTCGACGAGGACAGGGCCTTGTCTCTCAACATGACCGGGCCTGCCAGACCGTCGCGGCGCTCGATCCAGATCTGCCACGGCTGCTGGCCCGCGGGAGGCCCGATGGCGACATAAGTGCTTCGCCCGAAGCTTATGAGAGCGCGGCCAACGCCTAGCGAGCGCAGCAGCGCGGCCATGCGCTCGGCTGCGTAGCCTTTGCCTATGGCTCCGAGGTCGAGCTCCATACTGGCCGTTGCCAGTTCCACACGCGCCGGCGGTTGAAAGCGGATTCTTCGATAGCTGGTTGCGTCGAGCGTACGGCGGACTTCTTCTTTGGTGGGCTCGCGCCCCTCGGCCCTGGCCGCCTTGTGTAGCGCGAGAAGGGCTCCGACACTCACGTCGAAGGCGCCTTGGCTTTCGGCCGATAGGCGGGCGGATAGCTCGAGGATGCTGTAGAGGTGCGGGCCGACCGTTTGCGGCCCGCGGCCTGCCTGCCGGTTGAGGTCCATGAGCGCGCTCGTCTGGTCATAGTTCGTGAACTGGCGGTCGAGATTGCGTGCGACACCCACGGCCTGGCGAATCCACCTCTGACCGGTCGCCCGGTCGGGAGCCTCGACGGCAATCTCGAGCAGGGTGCCCATGACGTAATGAGATTCGCGCACTTCTTCGGCTGCGCTCGGCGTGGCAAGGGCGAGAGTCAACAGTGCGGTTGCTGCAGGCAGCGGTTTCATCCGTCGTTTTCTCCCGCCGGCGCCGCGCCGGCCTCCAACGCCAGTCCATCCACGACCGCCGCTGCCTTCTTCACTCCTCGTCCGATTGCATACACGGAGAGAGTCGAGCCCGTTATGTTACGGATGTCGCGTCCCGGCAGGAGCGGCTCGTTCGCGTCCTTGCCGCGGTACTGGGCCAGGAAGCGCCCGCTTCTGACCTCGCCGCCATAGGCCTCTCGATAGACCATGACGGCTACACCGGCGATCGAGCCGTCGCTGGCGACGCCGACGATGAAGGTGATGTTTCTGTGCTTGCCGATCTCCTCGACGATCACCGCCGTGCCGATCGTCTCTCCGCCGCGAAACGCGATGAACACCGGATAGCTCGTCTCCCAAGAGGAGACCTCGAGTCTGCCGAGTCGTCTTCGAATGCGCTCGCGCAGCTCCGGGGTCGATCGTAGCTCGTAGCGTTCGAAGTGCTCGGCCGCGTGGAAGACCGCTTGCGGTGCCTCTTCTTCGCTCAGGTAGATTTCGTCGGCTGCCGCAGACGGCGGCACTGCGCCTGCGACGACCGACAGGGAGAGAACCAGTGCTGCAACGATCGGCAGAACACGAGACCTTACCGTTTCCGGAGTCTCATGAAGTCGTGGTTTCATGCTCGGTTCCTTCTCCTGTCCCGCGTGCCTGCCTTGGTCTCGGAGGTACTCCTCGTCGGCTGAAGCCGGTCTCAGAAGCCGAAGACCGTGCCGAGTAGGATCGCGTGTGCCTCGTCGTCGCTGCTGGCCAGGTAGTTGGTGACCTCGCCCAGGCTGCCTTCATCCACCTGCGTGAACTCGTAAGCGAGCTGGAAAGCGGCGTTCGGCACCGGGCGATAGGCGACTCCGAGCGTCATGCGGTCTATGCGGTGGTCGCCCTTGTCCATTGCGGTCACGACCCCGTCGGCGAAATCGAGGCCGGTCATCAGGCCGTCAATCCAGACCTG